>DASTDR010000681.1:0-5155 GCA_035710265.1 Gemmatimonadales bacterium
AGCGCGCCGGCGAACCGTCGATCGCCAAACAGGTGATCGTCGAGGAAGTACAGGTGCCGGCCGGGCAGCCGCTCGATCTCGGCCAGCGCGGCATCGACCGTCTGCGTGTAGAACGACCGGCCGCCTTCGAAGAACGCCTCCTTGTAGCAGAAGTCGCACACGTGGGGACAGCCTCTCGAGACGACGATCGAGTTTGGGACGAGGTCGAGCCGCCGCTTGATCAGATCGCGGCGGATGGGCGGCAGACCGGCCAGCGTCCGGATCTCCGATCGATACACGGCCGCGGGGCAGCCGCTTCTGAAATCAGCGAGGAACTTCGGCCACGTGTCCTCGCCCGGGCCGAGAAAGATCGTGTCGGCGTGCGTCGCCGCTTCCTCCGGCAGCGACGTGACGTGAAGGCCTCCCAGCGCCACGTACGCGCCGCGCGCCCGGTAGTGATCCGCAAGACGATACGCGCGGTGGGCGGAGGTGATGTAGACCTGAATCACGACGAGGTCGGGCTCGTCATCGAGATCGAGCCGCTCGACGTGCTCGTCCTGCAGGACCACCTCGTCGCCCTCGTCCAGGTACCCCGCCAGCGTGGCAAGTCCGAGCGGTGGAAAGAGCGAGTACTTGATGGGGCGAAAGAACGGGCTCGTCGCCTCGGTCAGCGCGGGCAGGATCATCTTGACCCTCACTGAACGCCCTCGCCCATCATCAGCACCGAGATCTCGCGCCGGCGGGGACCGTCCAGCTCGGCCAGGAAGACCCGCTGCCAGCGCCCGAGCACCAGGCGGCCGTTGAGGACGTTGAGGCACACCGCCGACGGAAGAAACAGGGCCTTGCAGTGCGACGAGCCGTTGGGGCGTTCACCCGGCGTCAGATTGACCGTGCGGACGGTGATGTCGTCGTGATGGTAGCCCTCGTCGGCGGGAGCCATCTCGTCCAGCACGCGCTCGAAGTCGCCCATCAGCAGTGGCTCGCCTTCGTTGACGACGATGCCCGCCGTCGTGTGAAGGCTCTGCACGTTGACCATGCCGACGGTCATCGGGCACTCGGCGACGAGCCTCTCGAGACCATCGGTCAGGTCTACGAACTCGGTCCGGCGCTCGGTTGTGATCAGGACCCTGGTGTGCCGGTAGACGAAGGTGGGCGCGAGCGTTTCCATCGATGTCCTCCAGACGGAAGGATCGGCGGTCGCGCGGGGGAAGTCTTCAGCGGCCCGTGAGCGAGTTGTGAGATGTCGGTGAGTTATGGAGTGATGCGGTCACCAGGCCGATAGCATGGGTATCCGCCCGACGCAGGCCAGATGTCGACCATTCGCGCTTTTTCAATCGCGGCCGCGGCATTCGCTTTTACATCCTGTGCGTCAAAGACTGCGCATGTGCCGGCGCGGCCCGGTACGTTCGTGGACGGCAAGGAAGCGTCGTTCGTCTACTTCGATGCGTCACGCCGGCCCTGCGCGCTCGAACCGCTCACGGCCCAGGCCCGTATCCGAGGCACCATTGGCGGCCGCCCGGTCGATGGCCGGTTCAGCTTCGCCGCCGCGGTCCAGCGGCTGCGGCTCGAGTCGGTGGGAGGGACGCCCAGGGACTTCGTGTTCACCTCAGAGGAGGGCAAGGAGACGTTCGTCTATCAGGGCGCGTACCGCCTTCTTGGCAAGAGCGCCGACCTGGTCGAAACGATGCTCGGCCTGCCGCTGAAAGCCGAAGACATGCGGCGTGTGTTGACCGCCTGCCCGCGGATCAGCGGCAGCTTGTCGGGCGAACGCTTCGATGAGCGATGGTTCAAGGTGCGCATCGACGCCAACCCGTCGTACGACGTCTACACGCTGCGCGATGCCGACGGGCTCGGATGGAGCATTCAGGCGATCGTGAGTACCTTCGAGGGCACCACGCACCGATGGCGAGCCGAGTTCGAGCGGGATTCGGCCGGGATGCCCCGCTCGGTGCGCGTCGCCAGCGCCGAGTGGAATGACGTCCTCGGCGATCGATTCGACGTTCGGATCACCTTCAGCGACGTGCGGGTGAACGCCCTGCTTGGCCCGGAAACGTTCCAAGTCTCGATCCCGGCGCCGTTCCCGACGGCCGACGTCGACGGACTGCGCAAGACCCGGCCCGCGTCTGCGCCGTTTCTGGTTGACCCCCGCATCAAATAGGCCTCAGGGCTCAGGCGTCAGGCCTCAGGCCGCGACTACTTCCCGGGCTGCAGGCCGCTGAACAACACGATGTCGTCCTTGACCGTCGCACGCGCAACAGCCAGCCGCTTGCCGTCGCGCGACCAGGCGAAGTCGACGATCGTTCGCGCGTCCGGGAAGTGCGTGAGCTGACGCCGTGGCTTGCCGTCGAGCGGCAGCACCCAGAGATTCGATGCGGGACCATCGTACGCGATGCCGCTGCCATCGGGTGTCCACCGAAGCCGCGTCACGGCGGGGGCCGGCTGGGTGTGGCGCTTCGCACAGGCCGGCAGGTCACAGACGACGAGCATAGGTCGATTCGGGTCCTCGCCGGAGACGAAGACGATGGACTTGCCGTCGGGCGAGACGTCGCTGCCCGTACTCGCGAGCGGACCCTTGACGACCTCGGTCGGCGTTCCGCCATCGATGGGCACCATCCAGAGAGACCTGATCCCGGTGCGGGTATTCGAACTGTAGAGCACGGAGCGGTCGTCTGGAGTGATGACAGGGTTTCCGGAGTTGTCAGGCACGAGTTGTGTCGTGCGGCGCCCATCAGCGTCGGCTCTCCACAAGCTGCCAAACGCGGAGTACTCCGGCGACGAGTACGTCAGCGTCCCGCCATCCGATGTCGCCGCGAGCCCCATCGTCGGCAATCCGATTTCGTGGGTTGTCCCTGCATCAGGAGAGAAGCTCGATAGCACCTGGCGGCCTCTCGAGTGAGTCGGGTAGATCAGGCGTTCGGCGGCCCAGGTCATGCCGTAGAAGCCGAGAGGCGTACCGCCCAGCGCAGTCGGCGCCAGTTCGACGCCGTTGCCTGCCGCACCATCACCGACCCAAATTCCGATGCTGGTGTCTGAACGAGCCGTCACGAGAGTGCGGCGATCGGGCGTCACGTGAACACCGCGATAGTTACTCAGATCGTTGGTGAGCCGCGACAACTCGCCGTGCGGGTACGACAGGCGCCACAGCTGGACGGGTAGCCCTGGCCCTCCGCTCCGGCTCAACACGAGCGAAGAGTTGTCGAGCCAGGCGATGCCCCAGACGCCAATGACCTCAACGGTCTGCTCCGAGCCATCTTGATTGACAAACGCAACGAGGCCCCTGAATCCGGCGCCCTGGTTCTCGAATGCGACGAGCGCGATCAGCCGGCCATCAGGTGACCAGGCGGGGCTCAGGCTCCCAAGATTAGGAAGTGCGTTGAACCGAGGAGTGGGCGCAGCGACAACGACACGCTCGTTGCCGCCTTCAGCGTCGGCGACGACCAGCCTCCTTTGCCCGCGCACGAAGGCCATCTGCCGGCCGTCAGGGGACCAGCCGGGCAGACCTCCGACGTCGTCGATCAGCTTTCTCGGCGAACCTCCGAGGAAGGGCACGCGCCACAACGATCCGGGATCCTTGCTTTCGCTCCGAAGGAAATCCACGAAATTGCTGTCCGGAGTCACCATCGCGCCGTGCAGTTCCACGCCGGGCTGGGGCGGGACAATCTGCTGGTTGCTCGCCGTGGCGGTTTGTCGGATCCACAGGCTGGTCCCGCTGTCGTCATGCTGGAGGTAGGCGACGAACTTGCCGTCTGGCGCGATCGCAGGAACGGCGGTGTTGCCGCTCGTTGTCAACTGCGTGATCTCCACATCCTGGAACGACGCCGAGCTCGGCGCTGCCGCGGGAGTGGATCGGGCGCCCTGTTGCTGAAGCACGTAGTACCCGCCGGCCAGCAGCGCGATGGCGACCGCCACGGTCGCAAGCGCGAGGCCGCCCCGGTGCCGCTTGACGAGCGCGGCAACGGCCTGGGCGTCGGATGACTCGACCTTCGGCTGAGCAAGAGACGCCGCGGCGGACGTGCTCGTCAGCGCGGGAGTCACTGCGGATACGGTTCCCGCGACGGGCACATGTGCGGGCGCCTGTCCGTGACGCGAATCCAGCTCACGCTTCACACGCCGGAGGTCGGCGCGCATGTCCGACGCCGTCTGATAACGGATTTCCCGGTCCTTCTCCAGCGCCTTGAGCACGACGTCTTCCAGCCGCGCGGGGAGATCGGCGCGAAGTTGTCGCGGCGGGACGGGGTCCTGGTCCAGAATCGCGGCCGCGATCACGGCGCTCGTGGCTCCCCTGAACGTCGGCCGGCCTGTCGCCATCTCGTACAGCACGAGGCCCAATGAGAAGAGATCAGTCCTGACGTCGAGGTGCTCGCCGCGCAACTGCTCGGGCGACATGTACGCGACCGTTCCAACCGTGCTGCCGGGATCGGTGAGGGCCGACCCGGCTCGGGTCTCCAGCGCGGTCGCGCCGGCTGCTGCCGACGCGTCGGAGGTGACCTTCGCCAGCCCGAAGTCGAGAATCTTCGGGACGACGGATCCGGCCGAGCGCATCACGAGAAAGATGTTTGCGGGTTTGATGTCGCGGTGGACGATGCCGGCGCCGTGCGCGGCGGCGAGCGCGTCGACGAGGGAAGTGCCCAGCTCGAGCAGCTGTGCGATGTCCAAAGCGCCGCGTAAGAGTCGATCGTGCAGCGTCTCGCCCTCGAGCAGCTCCATGACCAGGAACTGCCGGTGGTCGCTCGTTTCACCGACGTCATGAACGGTGCAGATGTTGGGGTGATTCAGCGCCGAGGCGGCGCGAGCCTCGCGTTGGAACCGTTCGAGCGCCTGGGACGATCCGGTCAGCTCCTGGGGCAGGACCTTGATTGCCACCTGCCTGTCGAGACGCCGATCGCGAGCGCGGTAGACCTCTCCCATTCCGCCGCTGCCCAGTGGCGTCAGGATCTCATAGGGTCCGAGCAACTCACCGGGCGTCAGCGTCACGTCGTGCGCTTCACCAGCGGAAGCATTATAGCCATCGAATCGCGGCGGTCCCGGTGTCGCGCCGGCGGGCCGAGTGCGTATTCGCATATATGATCTGACGGGGGCCCGAGCCGGGTTCCCGCCGCGAGTGCGCGGCGGGGTGCGCGCCGGCAGGCCCCGGGAGCCCATGCACCGCACGTCAGCCCTCGTTGTCGCGATTGCC
>DASTDR010000682.1:0-8129 GCA_035710265.1 Gemmatimonadales bacterium
TGGCCCGGCCCCGGTTTCATGGAGCCGATGTTCCCATCGGCGCCGACGCCAGCGCCCACGCCGTCTTCGATGCCGGAGGAGGAAGAGTCGCGGCCCGCGCGTTCCTCGTCCAAGCCCAAGGCCAAGGCCAAAAAGAAAAAAAAGGCCGCCAAGAAAGCGCGGCCCAAGGCGAAGAAGAAGGCGACCAAGAAGAAAAAGAAGGCCGGTAAAAAGAAACGTCGCCGCTAGCACATTTCAGTCCGACATCGCGGGAGCGTCTCGACGAGGCGCTCCCGCGCGTCACGTTAAGGAGAGGCGAAATGCGTGGGATGTGGGTTGTGGTTGCGTTCTCCCTCGTGTCGTGCTCGGCGCCACGCGTGAATCTCGGCGATCCACAGCAGGAAATCGGCGCGATGCTGCAGCGCTCCGCAGCCGACTGGAACCGCGGCGATCTCGACGGCTTCATGAGCGATTACGTACAGGACTCGCTCACCAGCTACATGGCGGGCGCACACGTGCAGTATGGCTGGCAGCCGCTGTACGACCGGTATCAGCAGAACTACTTCGCTGCCGGCAAGTCACGCGATTCGCTGTCGTTCGACGAGCTGCGAGTGCGCGCGCTGACGACCGATCTCGCCCTGGCCACGGCGCGGTTCAAACTGTCGCGCGGAGATTCGACGGTGGCGAGCGGGCCGTTTACGCTGGTGCTCCAACGGCAGGGCGATCGTTGGAGGATTCTGCACGATCATACGTCCCCGGATCCCAAGTGAGTGACAGGCGGACGGGCGGACGGGCGGACGGGCGCGTCCGCCCGTCATTGCTGCTCGTGCTGATCGCGATCTCCGCGTGCAGCAAATTCCAGTCGAGCGGCGAAACGCTCATTGCCCTCGAAGGCGCGACCCTGATCGACGGAACCGGCGGCGAGCCGAAGCGGGACGCCGTCATCATCGTGCGGAACGGCCGCATCGAAAGCGTGGCGCAGGTCAATCAGATCCAGGTGCCGCGCGGCGCGGAGCGGATCAACCTCGCCGGCAAGACGATCATCCCGGGGCTGATCGACGCCCACGCGCACATCGAGCGTTGGGCCGCGGGGCGCTACGTCGCCTGGGGGGTGACGACGGTGCGCGATCTGCACGGCTCGACCGACGACGTGATGGGGCTGAAGAATGCCTTCAACCTCGGATCGGTGTTCGGCCCCCGTCTGTTCGTCGCGGGCGCGATGATCGACGCAACGCCGACGACCTATCCGAACGCGAGCGGCGTGTCCACGGGGGACCAGGCGCGGCGCGCGGTCGATCAACACGCGGTCGCCGGCGTGGACTACCTGAAGGTGTACACCAAACTCACCCCTGCCCTGTTACGGCCGCTGCTCGATGAAGCCGAGAAGCTGCGCCTGCCGGTGGCGGCGCACCTCGGCAAGACCGATGCGCTCACCGCCGCGCGCGCTGGCGTGACGTCAATCGAACACATGGCGGGCGTCGTCCAGGCGGCCACGGGCGATCCGGCGTACGCCAACGCGCACAGCTCCTTCCTGTCGGGATGGACCGCGGAGGAGAAGGGCTGGGCCGGTCTCGATTCCGCCACGGTCGCGCGCACCGCGCGGTCGCTCGCGCAAACCAAAGTCACGCTCGTGCCCACGCTCGTCGTTCACGACATGCTGTCGCGGCTCGATAATCCGATTCTGTTGAGCCGCCCCGGCATGGAGGACGTCCCCGATAACGCCGAGAGCGTGCGGAGCGTCCCGAGTCTCTTGCGCCGGACCGGCTGGCAGGCGAGCGACTTCGAGGCATTCCGCCGCTCACGACGGCGCCAGGATCAGTTTGTCCGCGAGTACAGGCGGGCCGGGGGGGCAATCGCTGCAGGCTCGGACGCCGCGAACCAGCTCCTGATCCCGGGCTATTCACTGCACGAAGAGATGGCATTGCTCGTCGCGGCCGGTCTCAGCCCGCTCGAGGCCATTACCGCTGCGACGCGGCGCGGCGCCCAGCTGCTGCGCGCCGATTCGCTCGGAGTCGTCGCCGCCGGCAAGGTAGCCGACCTCGTGGTGCTGAACAGCAACCCGCTGAGCAACATCGCCGCGACACGCAACATCGCGATGGTCATGGTACGCGGCCGGCTGATTCGGCCGGACTCCCTGAGGGCCACATGGAAGTGAGCTATCGGCTATCGGCTATCGGCTGTCTGCTGTCGCTCCTGACGCTGAGCTCGTGCGGCATGGGAGGCCCGGCGCGTCAGGATCGGACCTATGACCTGCTGCTTAAGAACGGGTGGATCGTCGATGGAAGCGGCAACCCGCGCTACCAAGGCGACGTGGTGGTCGACGGCGATCGGATCGTCGCCACCGGGCATTGGACGAATGTCCAGGCGCGCGACACGATCGACGTCACCGGTCTGGTAGTCGCTCCCGGGTTCATCGACATGCTCGGCCAGTCCGAGACCAACGCGCTCATCGACAGCCGGGTGCTCAGTAAGGTCACCCAGGGAATCACCACCGAGATCACCGGCGAGGGAGAATCGCCCGCGCCGCTGACCGATGAGCTGGTGGCGCTCGATTCGGCGTTTCTGAAGCGCTATCGCCTGGACGTGGATTGGCGCGATCTCGACGGGTACTTCCGGCGCCTGGAGCGCACGCCGCCGGCGATCAACATCGCGACCTTCGTGGGCGCGACCCAGGTGCGACGCGCGGTCGTCGGCGAGGCCGACCGCCACGCGACTCCCGCGGAGCTCACCCGGATGGAAGCCCTGGTGGATAGCGCGATGCGGCAGGGCGCACTCGGCGTCTCCACATCGCTCATCTATGCTCCGGCGATCTACGCGCCGACGAGCGAATTGATCGCGCTCGCGAAAGTGGCGCGGCGCCATGGCGGCGTCTACGCCACGCACATGCGGAACGAGGGCGCCGGCATCGACGCCGCCCTCAACGAGACCTTCCAGATCGCCCGGGAGGCCGGCATTCCCGTGGAGATTTGGCACCTGAAGGTCTCCGGCCGGCCGAACTGGGGCCGGATGCCGCACGTGCTGGCGCGGATCGACTCCGCGCGGGCGGCGGGGATCGACGTCACGGCCGATCAGTACTCGTACATCGCGTCCGCGACATCGCTCGACGCCACGATTCCGGTCTGGGCGCTTTCGGGTGGCCGGGACTCGCTGCTGATCCGGCTGCGCGATCGCAATACGCGCGCCCGGATTCGCGAGGAAATGGTGGGCGCGGCCACAGCAAGGCGCGGCGAGAACATGTGGCGCGGCGCGGACGGCGCCAACGGCATTCTGATCGCGAGCACGTTCGAGGACTCGCTCAAATACCTCCAGGGAAAGCGTGTCGGCGAGATCGCCCGCGCGCGCAACCGCGATCCGGTGGAGACGCTGTTCGACATTCTGCTCGCCGATCACAGTCGCACCGGTGCGATCTACTTCTCGATGAACGAGCAGGATCTGCAGGCGGCGATGAAGACGTGGTGGGTCGCGGTCAACACCGATTACGGCGCCGTCGCGCCCGACGGTCCGTTTGCCAGCATTCGCCCGCATCCGCGCACGTACGGGTCGTTCACGAGGATCCTGGGCCGCTATGTGCGCGAGCAAAAGCTCATGCCGCTCGAGTACGCGGTGCGCAAGATGACGTCGCTCGCCGCGCAGCGGGTCGGCCTCACCGATCGCGGCCTGCTCCGTCCCGGCATGTTCGCCGACATCACGGTGTTCGATCCGGCGACGGTCGCCGATCGCGCGACGTTCGAGAATCCGCACCAGCCTTCGGTTGGGATCGAGTACGTGCTCGTGAACGGACAACTCGTGTTGCGCAAAGGGCAGCTGACCAGCGCTCGTCCCGGCCGCGGGCTCCGGGGTCCGGGATACCGCCGCAACTGACGTGACCTTCGGCCGGCTGGTCGTGGCGTGGCTGCCGGTCGCGGCGCTTTTTTGTATCGCGCCCCCGATCGGCTATCGCTGGGACCAGCCGCCCGAGCAGCAGCCGCCCCTGCCGGTGCATCCGAATGGCTGGGAATGCGGCTGGCGCTTCGCCGAGGCGGGAGTGCTCACGCTGTTCGCGTCGTTGTGGTTCGATTCGCTCGGCGCGGGCGGCTGGTGGCTGTTGTTCACGCTCGTCGGATTGCTCGCGGCATTCCCCAGGCGGCTCGTCCTGTGGCAGCACGTGGACGCGCCGCGGCGCCGCCACCTGCTGATTCATTCGCTGGCCGACGTCGCGCGGTACATCGTGAGCGGCGGCCTGCTCGCGTGGTTGCTTTCATAGCTAGATTCGCTGAACCAATGACCACCGTTCGCCTGACCGCGCTCTCGCACGGCGCCGGCTGAGCCTGCAAGCTCGGCCCCGCCGAGCTGGCGCAGGTCTTGCGCCACGTGCCCGTCCTGAAGGATCCACGCATCCTCGTCGATGCCTCGACGCGGGACGACGCCGCCGTGTACCAGGTGGCGCCGGACCGCGCGATCGTCGCGACGATCGACTTCTTCACGCCGATCGTGGACGATGCGTACGACTTCGGGCGGATCGCCGCGGCCAACGCGTTCTCGGACATTTACGCGATGGGCGCGACGCCGCTGTTCGCGCTCAACCTCGTCGGCTGGCCACGCGACAAGCTCCCCTACGAGCTGCTCGGCGAGGTGCTGCGCGGCGGTGCGGACATCGCACAGGAGGCGGGCGCGTTCGTGCTCGGTGGCCACTCGGTGGACGATCCCGAGCCCAAGTACGGCATGGTCGTCATCGGCGACGCACATCCCGACCGCATCCTGACCCTCGCGCGCGCGCGCGCGGGCGACGTGCTGGTGCTGACCAAGCCGATCGGGACCGGCGTGCTGTCCACCGCGCTCAAGCGCGATCTCGCGAGCGCGGCGGACCTCGCCCCGGCAGTACAGTCGATGACGACGCTGAATGCAGGGGGGGCGCGCGCGATGCGCGCGAGCGGCGGTGTACATGCAGCGACCGACGTCACGGGCTTCGGCCTGCTGGGCCACCTCCACAACATGCTGGCCGCGAGCGGCATGGCGGCCGAAGTCGACGCGGCGTCGGTGCCGCTGCTTGCCAAAGCAATGGAGCTGGCGGAGCGTGGAGCGATTCCCGGCGGGACCAAGCGCAACCGCGAAGCGCTCGAGGCGGTGGTGAAATTCGGGGCGGAAGTGCCCGAACCGCTGCGCGTGTTGCTGTTCGACGCACAGACCTCGGGCGGGCTGCTGATCGCGGTCGAGGCCGATCACGCCAGCACGCTGCTCTCAGCGTTGGAGCGCGAGCGCACACCCGCCGCCGTCCGCATCGGCCGCGTGGTCCGCGGAACCGCCGGCACGATCACGGTGTCCTGATGCCGCTTCCTCCTCCGATTCGCGAGTATCGTTCCCTCACACCGGACGCGCTGGATGCCCTGGAACGCGCCGTGCGCGAGCAGCGCCGGGTAGCGCTGCGGCGCCGCGGGACCGAATATGTCGTGGTGGCCCAGCGCCTCGAGACGATGGGACGCGACGACGTCCTGGCGGGGAGACTGCCCATGACGGGGGAGTTGCTGACCTTCAGGCTGCGTGATTTGGAGAGCTTCGCGGTGCTTCCCTAGCCATGTTCACCCGTCTGCTCATCGGCCTGGACGGCAGTCCCAACGCCGATGAGGCGCTGGAGCAGGCTGTGGTTTTGGGCGCGCGATTCAAGGCCACGCTCGTCGCGGCGCACGTGAAGGAAACATCGGGCGCGGGACGGCGGGCGACCGATTCAGGCGAGCTGCTCGAGCGGGCGCGGGAACGGGTCACGGAGGCGGGGCTTGCGGTCGAGACCGTGCAGCGCGAAGGCAGCCCGGACAGCGTGCTCGCCGCGCTGGCGGGCAACGCGGACGTCGTGCTGGTCGGACGGCGCGGGCGCTCGTCGGGCGGGGCCGGCGTGATCGGGAAAACGGTCGCGTCGCTGATTCGGATTGCGCAGCGCAGCGTGATCGTGTGTGCCAGCAAGCCCTCGCCCATGGAGCGCTGCGCCATCGCTTATGATGGACGCGAGACGGCGCAGCGGGCGCTGGCGCTGGTGGGGCGCTTCGCCAGCGTGATGCGGAGCACGGTTCACGTGATCCACGCGACGATCGACCCCGCGATCGGCACGATGGTGGTGGGAGAAGCGGAAGCGGTATTGTCGCTGCAGGGCGTGGCGTTCGTGACCCACCTGGAGCGCGGGACGCCCGGCGAGGCGGTGGCGCGGGTGATCCACCGGACGCAGTGTGACGCGCTGTTTGCGGGAGCGCATATCGGCAAACGCAATGCGGTCACGGTTTCACATGCTGAGGAGATTCTGTTGCACACCGACATTCCGGTCGTCATCGCGCCATGAGCTCGAGTCCTCCCTTCGTTCTCGTTCACGCCGATGAGAGTTGCCTCGGCAACGACTCCACCAAGGCGAGCCGGGGCGGTAATGCCGCGCTCATCGAGGCGCCCGCGGGCGACAGCGTGGCCCGGTGGGACTTCTTCGACTGCTCGCCGCAGACGACGAACAACAAGATGGCGCTCGCGGGCGCGATCGCGGCGCTGGAGTGGATCCGGCGCCAGTGGCGCAACGCGCACGTGCGGCTCATTTCCGATTCCGAGTATCTGGTCAAAGGCATGAACGAGTGGCTTCCGGGTTGGCAGGCGCGCGGCTGGCGGCGCAAAACCGGGACCCTCGAGAACCTCGAGCTGTGGCAGGCGCTCGCGCAGGTCGCGGCGCACCATACGGTGGATTGGCGCTGGGTGCGCGGGCACAACGAGCACGTCAAGAACGAGTACGCCAACGTCATGGCGATCCGAGCCGCCGAGGGCCAGGAGCGCTCGAACGGTCTGGTGCCGTCCGGCTTCGACACGTGGCTCGCGCAGCAGCGCGCGCGCGGGAAGTATCTCGCTTTCGATCCCGACAAGGAGCTGCATGAGCGCATCAAGTAAGGATCACCTCGTCGCCTCCGATCAATCCCTTCCGGCGGAGCGGATCCCGCTGTACGAGGTGTACATGCGCATGGCCGAGGAGCTCGCCAAGCGGTCGACGTGCGTGCGGCTCCAGGTCGGAACGGTCGTGACCGATCAGCGGCTCGAGAACGTCCTGGCGATCGGCTATAACGGCAACGCGCGCGGGCTTCCCAACAGGTGCGATTCGGCGGTTCCGGGGAACTGCGGCTGCATTCATTCCGAGATGAATGCCCTCGTCAAAGCGCCGGGTAACGTCAGCGACAAGGTCGTGTTCGTGAGCGCGTCGCCATGCGTCATGTGCGCCAAGTTGATCATCAACTCCGGCGTCACGCACGTGTTCTATCGCAGGGCCTACCGCGATCCGTCCGGCGTCGAGGTGCTGCAGCAGGGTGGCGTGGTGCCGGTGCTGTACGACAAATGGATGAGTGCGTGGAGAAACGGTGGATGAGCTAGATCGGCTGTTCGGATTGCTGGTTGCCGCGCTCGCGCGCGAAGCGCGCGTCGCGGTTCCCTTCCCGGCAGCCGAGATCTACGAGCGGCTGGTCCCGTACCGCTCGAACCGCTCCCGACTCAACGTCGCGACGCACCAGGACTACGAGATGGCGGTGCTCCGCCTGCTCGCCGGCGAGCGCAACTACGTCCAGCTCGAGCCGGAGAGCGTACGCGACGCGATGCAGCGCGAAATCGCGACGATCAATCCCGATCCCGCCTACTTCCGCAGCTTTCCCGACGCGCAGGTCATGGTGAACGGACGCGCTGCCGAGCGCGTGCTGATGGCCGATCGGGCCTACGCGCCGGCGAGTTCCGACGCGGACGACGACGACACGCTCGACGATTCGACGGGCGAGAACCCGGTGCCGTTCATTCCGCCGACCGCGTTCACCGAACCCGCGGCTCCGGAGCGTGGCATCTCGTCGGGGGGGGGGACACGGTGCGAGTACTGCGGCGGCACACTGCCTGCCAATCGCGAGGCCCGGTTTTGTCCGAATTGCGGCCAGCCGCAGGGCGGCGAGCTCAAGTGTCAGGGCTGCGGCGCTGAGCTGGATGTCGGGTGGGCGTACTGCCTGACGTGCGGGCGAGCGACGGGGTTTGAATGACGGGCGGACGGGCCGACGGGCGGACGGGCGGTAACTACCAAGTCGCTGTGATCGCAGGAGACGGAATCGGGCCGGAAGTCATTGAGGCCGCCATACCGATCATCGATCACGTCGTGCACAACCACAGCGTCGCAATTCGCTGGG
>DASTDR010000683.1:0-3652 GCA_035710265.1 Gemmatimonadales bacterium
GAGTAGGCCGGAGCGACGTTCGGTGGGAGCGCGAGATACGGAAACGGCTGCCCCCTGTAGCTCCAGGTTGAACGCTCGACCCCGTTTGGCTGCGTGAAGTCGGCACCGACCCACACCACGCTGCTCGGCGTGTATGCCACCACGGGTCCGACCAGATCTGGAAACGTTGCGGCGAGGAGCAATGCGAGCTCGCCACCCTTCGACGCCCCGACAACCGCGGCCCGGCCGTTCTCGACGCTGACCTCGTTCCGGTTGAGCAGCCAGCGGAGACCCCGCTCCACACGCTCCAACGGAATGTCCACCATCGTCATCTGCGTGTCGCTCGTACCCCAGTACGCCAGGGCGAGACACGCGAAGCCGTCCGCCACGCACAAGTTCAGGAAGTAATCTGGTGTACCTCCGTCGGAGCCCCCAAGGGCGAGAACGCCCGGGAATGGACCTCTCCCTTCCGGAGTGCGGAAGGTGCCCACGAAGTCGCCCTCACGAAGCCTGACCTGCATCGAGAAACCATGTTAACGGAACAGGTGACCCGAGGTGACATGTAGGTGACATAAGCCGTTCGTGCGACTCATCCAGGCATCCGCCCCTTCTCCGGCGCGGCTGGCCGTTTCATAATTCGGAATGGACAGGGACGCCATGGAAGTACGCGGGGGAGCCGAGTCACCGCTCAGGTTCGGATCGTTCGAGCTCGATGTCAGATCCCGGGAGCTCCGTAACGGCAAGACCTCCGTGCGCCTCCAGGAACAGCCGTTCGAAATCCTCCAGATGATGCTCGAGCGACCGGGCCACGTGGTCACGCGCGAGGAGCTGCGCCGCCGCCTGTGGCCGGACGGCACGTTCGTCGACTTCGACCACAGCCTGAACGCCGCCGTGAAGCGGCTCCGCGCCGCGCTCGGTGACGATGCGGACAACCCCCGGTTCGTGGAAACGCTGCCGCGGCGTGGATACCGGTTCATCGCGGAGATTGGATCGGGCGCCGGCCCGCCGGACACAACGCCTGGCACGGCTCCACGCGTCCGGCTCGCCGTGCTGCCGTTCTCCGACCTGAGCGGAGAGGGACACGAGTCGTACTTCAGCGACGGCCTGACCGAGGAGATGATCTCGCAGCTCGGGCAGCTGTGCCGCGGCCGCGTCGGCATCCTCGCGCGGTGGTCGTCGATGATGTTCAAGGAAACGCACCTCCGCGCGCGAGAGGTGGGGCAGGCGCTGAAGGCAGACTACCTGCTCGAGGGCGGTGTCCGGCGCGAAGGCGATCGGGTGCGGATCACCGCGCGCCTGGTGGAAGCGGCCAGCGAGACGCACCTCTGGGCCGAGACCTACGAGCGCCGCCTGACGGACTGCCTCTCGGTGCAGGCCGATGTGGCGGCGCGCATCGCGCAGTCGCTCGCCGTGGAGCTGGCACCGTACGACACGCCGCCGTCGGAGATGGCCGGAGAGGCGTCCGCGGCGGCGTACCAGGAGTATCTGAAGGGCCGCTTCCACTGGAACAAGCCCGACGACTATCGCAGCAACGCCTGCCTCATCGCGCTCCAGCAGGCGTTTGCGTCCTTCTCGCAGGCGATCAGGATCGAGCCGGCGTTTGCGCCGGGGCACGCGATGATCGCCCGTGTTCACATCGCACGCGCCGAGTACTATCTCGAGCAGCCGCGGCGCTCGCTCGAGCTGGCGCGCGACGCCGCCAAGCGCGCGCTGGACCTGGAGCCTGGCTTCGCCGAGGCGCACCTCGCGCTCGGCGACGTCCGGCGCATGCTCGAGTGGGACTGGCGCGGCGCCGAGCTCGCCTACGCGCAGGCGGTCGCGCTCAACCCGAGCCAGGAGGTCGCGCATCGCCGCTATGCCATCCTGCTGGCCGCGGTCGGCCGCCGCGCCGAAGCGATTCGCGAGGCCGAGCGCGTGCGAGCTCGACCCCCTGTGTCTTGTCGTCGGGTCGAGCGGCGCGCTGGTCCAGTACCTGGTCGGCGACTACGACATGGCGATCGAGCGCTGCCGCCGCACGTCGGAGCTCGATCCGCAGTACCTTCCGGCGCAGCGGCTGATGGCGGCCGCCTACCTGCAGCGCGGACGCACGGACGACGCGCTCGAGTTGCTCGAGGCGGTGCACGCAGCGTCGCCGCACGACCCGATCGCGATCGCCTGGCTTGCACACGCCAAGGCGGTGGCCGGCGATCGCAACGGCGCCCTCGATCGGCTGGCGCATTGGCACAGGCTCGAGGGCGTCCGGTATCTGTCGCCGTATCACCTGGCGATCGCCTGCACCGGGCTCGGCGACACCGACCAGGCGTTTGCCGCGCTCGAGAAGGCCACTGTCGAAGGAGATCCGGCCCTCGGGTGCATTGCCGCGGAGCCGCGGTTCGAGCCGCTGCGCGGCGACTCGCGCTACCTGCGGCTCATCGATCTGCTAGGGCTGTAGCTACGCTGGCCAGTCGTCGCTGCGCGATCAAGGCCGAGGACAAACGAAGGACCGCGCTGGCGGGAATCAGTGGTTGTCCGGCTAACGGATTGGCGCAGTCCTCTTCGACAATCACCGTCTGATCATCTGGATGTCCCGCGTGGTGTGCGACACGCCGTTCGCGTCGCGCGTCAGCGGGCGGACTGCCACGCAGTCCGCCAGTGATCTGCACACTGACCCATTCCGAATTCCCGCTGGCACATCCGGCTCGCCGACCTTCCGGCGCGCGGCGAGAATCGGGTCGTCATCGAACCACAAGTCGAGCAGGCGTGGCTTGTATCCGGGCGCGATCACAACGTAGTGCACATGAGCAGCGTTGTTCTCGTAACTCCCCGGGCGAATGGTCTCATAGCGATAGCGCCCTTGCTCATCCGTTCGGAGCAGACCGTGCAGCCTCGGGTTCAATTCGGCTTCGGGGGTGCTGATGTTTCTCGCGTACCGACCCTCGACATCAGTGTGGAAAACGTAGATCGACACGCCGGGAACCGGGCTGGTCCCGTCTAACGTTCGGCCGGTGACCACCAACCGCTCTCCCGGCTCGTCCCGCCCCGCAACGATGATGCTGGACGGCGCGATTGGAGGCGCGACGTATTGGGGTGAGAGGTAAGGCGCAGGGATCAGCTCAGGTTCCTGGGACGCTGCGGTTCCCCCGACCGCAACCAACAGGAGTAATGGCGCAACCCGCTTGTCAGGCAGCACGCGATGCGAGCTCACTCATTAGACGCTCTCGAAAACTCTCGAGCTCGCCAAACGCATAGACCGGCCGCGTGGCAACTCGATGGTTGAACGTGCTGGTTTGTGCAAATGATAACGATTGCCTCGATGACCCTCAACGGCGCCTAAACAGTGCTTGAATGAGGTAGACGCCGGTGCCGGCTTCAATGCTGGCGATACCCCCTTGTGGCTCCCAGCCGGCCGACAACTCGGCGTTTACCTCACTCGCCAGTTCCTGCGCCGCTTTCTGCACGTCGCGCCAGACGACGCTCGTGACCTCTTTGGCAATTACCTTGTAATCAGACATTAAGAGAACCTCCGTTCGAAGCGCACCAAGCCACTGTTCGGCGGCACCTGAATCTGAATCGTGCTCACTGTTTCGGCCACCACCGACCCACTCGCCGGCAGTACGCCTCGTAGTCTCCAGGAAAAGTTCGCCGCAATGTGGGTTCCTCGTACAACACGACAAACACGTGCGTGATGACGAGG
>DASTDR010000684.1:0-4171 GCA_035710265.1 Gemmatimonadales bacterium
GAACGTGTTGACGGCCGCAAAGAACTCCGCCGGTCGCTCGAGCATCGGGAAGTGTCCCGCCGGCGAGAGTACGAGCAGTCGTGCGGCGGGAAAGCCCTCGACCCAGGCGCGCGCGCCCGCGAGCGGGATGCCGTCCTCCCGGCCGTGAATGACGAGCCGCGGAATCGACACGCGAGCGATCTGGTCGCGCCAGTCGAAGTCGCCGAGGCTCGGGAGAAAGGCGTCGAAGTACGGACCGAGATTCGCCGGCCATTCGTTCTCCCAGCGACACACGTCCGGCACGCGAGCGGCGAGTGTCGGATCCACGAAGTTGGCCGGAGCGGTCAACCGCTCGCGCGCGCGGCAGTACGCCGCGCCCCCCCCGTCGGTTGCGAATTCGCCGGCCCGAAAGCGCCGCTCGAGCGCGGCGAGCGCCGCGGTATCGGTCCGCGCGGCACGGCCGTCGCCACCAGCTTCCCGGAAGATGCGCGCGGCCGGCGGCACCGGAGCGACCTGGACGAGCCGCGTGACCCGATCGGGATGTCGAATGGTGTACACCGCCATCTCCATGCCGTAGCCGGACCAACCGATGATCGCCATGCGGTCGATCTTCAGCGCCGCGCGCAGCTGCTCGAGGTCCGCGATTTGCCGATCGAGCGTGGCGCGCGACAGCTCCCCGCGACCCGACCGGCCGCGGTGGCGCGGATCGTAAAAGACGAGGCGCCTGCCTGGCCGGGCCAGCGGCTCGAGCAGTGTCTCCAGATACAAGCCGACGGGCACGATCACCGTTTCTGGACCGTCGCCCACGATCCGGTAGTACAGACGAACGCTGTCGTCGGTGGTGATGTAGCCTTCACGCCCAGCCTGACCGTCACAGCTCGTGCGGCGCATGGCGTAATCGAATCCCCGCGTGCGACCATCGGGGCTCGGCCCTTCGATCCGCGCGATCAGCGAATCGGTGCCGCGGCGGCGGTAGATGATCCGCTGCGGGAAATCATGCTGCAGGTTTTCGACGGTGAAGCTCGAGTCCGTGACCGCGGTCGAGGAGAACGACGTCGTGCGCTGGCCGGACGGGGATGCCGTGTACACCAGTTTGCCGCCCTCGAGCTTGATGACGATCTGCTCGTACTCACGCAGCGCGCCGTTCACGAGTGTCCGGCTCGCGCCCAGCATCAGACCGCCGGCTGGAGCCGTCCACATCTCCATGGTCTCGCGATTGCCTGCCTGAAGTTGCCAGCAGCCCGCCAGCCATGCGGGCGCGGACACGGCCTGAGCCATCAAGGCGACCGGGAGCGCCAGCACGAGACTCATATCACGAGAATAGCAGCTTCAGCGACACGAGCAGCACGAATCCACCAAACGCTTTCCGTAGCATGACATCGGGCAGCGTTCCGGCCAGACGCGACCCGAAGTAGGCACCGACGATCATGCCGACCGCGATCACGGCGGCATAGCCGATATGCACCTGGCCGCGTTTGTAGTACTGCAGTGCGCCGACGATGATGCCGATGGGAATCGCGAGCGCTGCGAGCGACGTACCGTGCGCGTGGTGCTGCGACAAGCCGGCGATCAACACCAGTCCCGGTACGATGACGATCGCGCCGCCCACGCCGAACAGGCCGGAGACGACGCCGCCCAACACTCCCAGGAGGACGAGTAGGAACCAGGTCATTGCGTAGGTCCTTTCGGTGATCCCCAGCCACCGCCGCCGGGGGTCTCGATGCGGAGAATGTCCCCCGCAGTCAGTCGCACGGTTGTCTTCGATGAAAGCGTCGTGCCGTTGAGTGAATTGACTCCCGGCCTCCCCGGAGCTCCACCCTCCGCTCCCATGGGGCCATGCCGCCGCCGATCGGTCAGCAACGTAGCCTCCATGGAAGCCAGCGCCTCGAATTCGCGAATGACGCCGTCGCCGCCGGCATACCGTCCGTTGCCGCCGCTCGCATCCCGCAGGGCATACGTCCGAACGCGCAGCGGATGCTCGAGCTCCAGCACCTCGATTGGTGTGTTCAACGTGTTCGACATGCCGACGTGAACGCCAGATGGTCCTTGCGCGCCGTTGCTCGCGCCCTGCCCACCACCGATGGTTTCGTAGTAGGTCCAGCTGCCTGCTCCCCGCTCCCGGCTCCCGCCAAACGTCACGTTGTTCATCGTTCCCTGTCCCTGCGCCGGAACGCTGCAGCCGCCGGCCGCGAGCGCGCGGAACACGCAGTCGGTAATCCGCTGCGAGGTCTCGACGTTCCCCGCCGCGACCGCACTCGGCGGGCGCGCATTCACCATACAGCCGGCTGGCGCTGTCACGCGAATGGCGCGCGGCACGCCACCGTTCATCGGCACGTCGTCGGGGAGCAGCGTTCGGACGACGAACAAAACCGCCGAGCGCGTGACGGCGATCGGACAATTCACGTTGCCCGGCGCGGCATCTCGCGTCCCGGTGAAGTCGGCGTGCAGCATCCCGGCGCGGACAGTCACCGTCACGTGAATCTCGAGGTCGTCTTCAATCACGCCGTCGCCTTCCAGATAGTCCACCGCCGTCATCGCGGCGGATGGCAGCCGGCTGAGCGCCGCTTTCGTCCGGCGCTCGGCGTAGTCGAGCAGCGAGCGCGCCGCCTCGCGGAGCGCATTCCACCCATGCCGGCGCGCGAGGGCCCGGAAACCTTCGCCGCCCCGCTCCACCGCCGCACGCTGCGCCGCGAGATCGCCGCGCCGCATCTGGGGCGTGCGGACGTTCGCGAGCAGCAACCGTTCCAGCTCGGCGGTGAGCCGGGAGGGGGGAATGATGATGCCTTCCTGGTACAACTCCCTCGCGCCGGCGGGCATGCTGCCGGGCGTCATCCCGCCCACATCGGAATGATGCGCGCGCACGACGCTGTATCCGCCCACGTGGCCATTAATGTCGATCGCGCCGATCAACGTGAGATCGGGAAGGTGGCTGCCTCCGGCATACGGATCGTTGAGCAGAAACAGCTCACCGGGTTTCGGCTCGAGCCCGCGCACCGCCGCCACCGCGTCCGCGAGCGCGCCGAGGTGCACGGGAATGTGCGCGGCCTGCGCGATCATCTCGCCGCCGGCATCGAACAATGCGGCGGACGCATCACGCCGTTCGCGAATGTTGGGCGAGAGCGCGCTGTGCACCAACACCAGCCCCATCTCTTCGGCGATGGACGCGAAGGCGTGTGACATCACCTCCAAACCGACGGCATCGCGCCTCATGTTCGCTCCAGAATGACAGCCCCCGTGCCGTGGACGACCCCGTGCCAGCCGTGCTCGACGAGCGCCGTGGCATCGGGGCCGGCCAGAACCGCGGGGCCCCGGACGTGCGTCCCCGCGGCGATCTGACCCAGGGCCCACACCTCGGCGCGCGTGCTGTCGCCGCCGCGTGCCACGATCGCCCGGGGGCGCACCGTCTTCGTACGGCTGGCCGCGCTTTCGACCACCATATGTGCCGGGCGTTCGGCCACGACGCGCAGATTCACCAGCTGGACGGGGCCCTCCGGATCGGCGTGCCCATGCCGCGCCCGATGCGCCGCGCGGAACGCCGCCCCGAGCGCGGCCGGATCTTCCCGTGTGACAGGGACTGTCACCTCATAACCCTGCCCGGCGAAGCGACAATCCGCGAATCGCGTCAGCGCAGCATGCGGCAGGGCGCCGGCAGCGGCCGCGAGCAGCGGCTCGAAGGCGCGATGCAGATCACCGTCGTGCATCTCGCCCAGCGCCCGATGCAGCGACGCGATGACGTCGACCCGCTCGGGCGCCGCGGCAAGGCCGAGCGCGCTCAGAACGCCAGGGTGTGGTGGAACGATCACGCGCGACATCCCCAGCGCATCGGCCAGGGCACACCCGAACAATGGGCCCGCGCCGCCGAACGGGAGCAGCGCCATGCCGCGCGGATCGATTCCGCGGGCCACGCTCACGCGCTTGAGCGCGCGCGCCATGACCGCAGTCGCGACTTCCACGATGGCTGCGGCGGCAGCTCGCGGATCGCCGCCTCCCCCCCCCGCGAGGGTGGTCAGGGCCCGTTCCGCCGCCACGCGATCGAGCTGCACCGCGTCGGCCAGCCGAAATTCGGGATCGAGCCAGCCCAGCACGAGACACGCATCGGTGACGGTAGGCTCCGTTCCACCGCGACCATAGCACGCCGGTCCCGGCTCAGCGCCCGCGCTGCGGGGCCCCACTCGCAACGCGCCGCCTTCGT
>DASTDR010000685.1:0-3234 GCA_035710265.1 Gemmatimonadales bacterium
GAGCGCGACATGTGCCGCCAGACCGATTTCGTCGAGCGCTGTCCGCTTCAGCAGACTCACAGGGTCCAGATACAGCAGCGACATCTCTTCGAGGTCGCCGCTGCAGGGATCGCTCACTCGATGACAGCCGGTCGCCCGGAAAAGATGGGCAGTGTTGCACCCCTGGTTGGCATTGGTGACGAACGCACCCAGGCTGAGCCAGTCCGTCGCCGCGCACCCCGTTTCTTCGAGCAGCTCACGCCGTGCGGCATCGAGCGGAGCCTCCCCATCGGCTATCGCGCCGCCGGGGAAGGTGAGACACACGCGGCGGGCGCCGTGCTTGTACTGTCGGATCATCGGCACCGTGCCGTCCTGCATCTGGGCGTAAACGAGGGCGTAGTCCGGCAAGCGAATGACGTGATAGTCGGGAACAATGCGCCCGTCCGGCAGTTGTACAACCTCGATGGCCACCTCGTGAACGGGTCCGCTTGCGAAAACGGTCTCGCGGCGCAGGGTACGCCAGTGCGTCGGATTCGCCATTCGTCAATTGACCCCTCCGCGGAGCCCGCTTTATACTCTTGTCGTTTTTCTGCGAACTTTCAATCATTTCACATGAAGATTTCCGTCGTCGGCCTGGGTAAGCTTGGAGCTCCCCTCTCCTCGGTTCTTGCCAGCAAGGGCTTCACCGTCGTCGGCGTGGACGTGAATGCCGCCTCCGTCGACGCCATCACCGCCGGGAAAGCGCCCGTCGAGGAACCGGGGCTGCAGGATCTCATCAGTCGCAACCGTGACCGCCTCTTGGCGACCACCGACCTTTCCGAGGCCGTCGCCACGACCGACGCGACCTTCGTCATCGTCCCAACGCCGAGCGACGCGGCTGGACGGTTCAGCAACGCGGCCGTCATCAACGCGATGACGTCGATCGGGCAGGCCCTGCGGAGCAAGAAGGGCTACCATCTCGTCGTCCTCACGAGCACGGTGATGCCGGGCTCGACCGGCGGCGACATTCGAGCGGCGCTCGAGCACCATTCCGGACGCCGCCTCGGGCCCGAGCTCGGCCTCTGCTACAACCCGGAGTTCATCGCGCTCGGCAGCGTCATACGGGATATGCTGCGGCCCGACATGATCCTGATTGGTGAATCGGATCGGAAGGCGGGCGATCTGCTGGAGAGTATCTACTCGAAAAGCTGCGACAACACGCCGACGGTTCGCCGCATGAACTTCGTGAACGCCGAGTTGACGAAGATCTCGGTGAACACGTTCGTGACCACGAAGATCTCCTACGCCAACATGCTTGCCGACATCTGCGACCGGCTGCCGGGCGCGGACGTGGACGTCGTGACACAGGCCGTCGGGACCGACTCGCGGATTGGTGCGAAGTATTTGAAGGGGGCCATTGGCTACGGCGGGCCATGCTTCCCGCGCGACAACGTCGCCTTCGCGGCGCTGGCGCGCGGGCTTGGCGCCCGCGCCGAGCTGGCTGAAGCCACCGACGTCGTGAACCGGTATCAGGTGGAGCGCGTGCTCGGCGCCATCGATGCCCGCCTGAACGACGCCGGACCCGTCGGCATCCTCGGGCTCTCCTACAAGCCGGACACCGCGGTCGTCGAAGAGAGCCAGGGGCTTGCGCTCGTGGAGCGCCTGCTCGATCTGGGTCGTCGGGTCATCGCGTACGACCCCCAGGCGATCCCGGCCGCCCAGAAAGTGCTGCGCCGGCCGCTCGAGGCCGCGGCTTCAGCCGCCGAGTGCGTGCAGCGGTCGTCGCTCGTGGTGGTCATGACACCATGGCCGGAGTTCGGCCGCATACCGATCGACGCCTACCGGCGGCAGCCCCGGCTCACCGTCATCGACTGCTGGCGAATCACTCCGGCCGCCGTCGCAGGCGTCGCCGACGTCGTGTATCTTGGTCAGGGCGCGGCAACGGCCACCTCCGTCGGCACCTGACAGGCACGCAACGACACGAAGCAGATGGAAAAGAGCGACCTCGTACTCGTCACCGGAGCCGGTGGGTTCATCGGCGGCCACCTGGTCGCCGAACTGAGACGTCGCGGTCACCAGCGGATCCGCGCGGTCGACGTCAAGCCGTTCGACGAGTGGTACCAGCGGTTCGACGACGTGGAGAACGCGTCGGCGGATCTGGCGGATCGCGCCGCTTGCGAGAAGGCGGCACACGGCTCCCGGTACATCTTCAATCTTGCCGCCGACATGGGTGGCATGGGGTTCATCGAGCTGAACAAGGCGGCGTGCATGCTCACGGTCCTCATCAACACCCATATGTTGATGGCCGCGCGCAAGGCCGGCGCCGAGCGCTTCTTCTTCTCCTCATCGGCCTGCGTGTACGCAGCCGAGAAGCAGACGTCGGCGGCCGTGACGCCGCTCAGCGAACCGGACGCATACCCGGCTATGCCGGAGGACGGCTACGGGTGGGAAAAGCTGTTCAGCGAGCGGATGTGCCGCCATTTCACTGAAGACTTCGGCATCCTCACGCGCGTGGCCCGGTATCACAACGTCTACGGCCCCCACGGCACCTATGACGGCGGCCGCGAGAAGGCGCCGGCGGCCGTCTGCCGCAAGGTCATTCGCGCGCAGCTCGACGGCTCGAGCGAGATCGAGATCTGGGGCGACGGCGAGCAGACCCGGAGCTTCACCTACATCGACGACTGCCTGGAAGGGACCCTTCGCCTGATGGACAGCCATGTCGCCGAACCTCTCAACATCGGGAGCGATCAACTCGTCACGATCAACGAGCTCGTGACGATCGTGGAGGCCATCGCCGCCGTCCGCCTGAAGCGGCGCTACAAGCTCGACGCGCCCAAAGGTGTGCGCGGGCGCAACAGCGACAACACGCTCGTCAGCGAGCGGCTCGGCTGGGCGCCGTCGATCCGCCTGGAAGAGGGCATGCGGCAGACCTACGCGTGGATCTACGAGCAGATGACTGCCCGGACGCGGGGCCGCGTGCTCGTCTGAGTCAGGGCGTCACTTCTGGTGAAGCGGAGAGCCGCGCCCGCCGCCACCTGACGGCCTCAGCCGGTTTTCGCACGGAAGGGTCGCGCGACGAACGAATCAAACGGACATGCCAGAACCGGAACGAACCCGACCATCGGTAGCCATCATCGTGCGCGTCATGGATCGGGCAAACGAATTGCGCGTTTCGCTGCCCAGCCTCCTCAACCAGGACTATCCGCACTACCAGGTCGTCATCGTCGATCACTGCTCGCAAGACGGCCTCACCACGCTCATGGAGAAGACTCGGAG
>DASTDR010000686.1:0-2046 GCA_035710265.1 Gemmatimonadales bacterium
GATGCGCACCTCGTACCAGGTCGGCAGGCCCTGGATGTTGGAGGGGAAAATATTGCGGGGGGCAACCGGTATGCCCATGCGCATCACGGAGCGCGCAAACAGCTCGTTGGCGCTTGCCGAGCCTGAGCCGTTGACGTTGGCGAACTTGACGACGAAATCGTTGACCGCTTCGATGCGCTTCATGATGCGACCCTCACCCGTTGCACCGCCGGGCTGCTGTCGCGGCACGCCGGGCCGGCGTGGGTCATCTCGATCAGGAACTTCTGCATGTCCCAGGCCCCGGTCGGGCAGCGCTCGGCGCACAGGCCGCAATGCAGACAGACGTCCTCGTCCTTGGCCATCACCCGGCCGGTGGCGAGCTTTCCCGAGACGTAGAGATCCTGGGTCAGGTTGGTGGCCGGCGCCTTCAGGCGGCCACGCAGCTCTTCCTCCTCGCCATCCTCGGTGAAGGTGATGCAATCCATCGGGCAGATGTCGACGCAGGCGTCGCACTCGATGCAGAGCTTGGCGCTGAACACCGTTTGCACGTCGCAGTTCAGGCAGCGCTGCGCTTCCGCGAAGCCGGTCTTGGGATCGAAGCCCATCTCGACCTCGACCTTGATGTCCTTGAGCGTCACCTTCTTGTCGCGCCAGGGCACCTTGTAGCGGTTGGCGAGCGAGATATCGTTGTCGTAGCTCCACTCGTGGATGCCCATCTTTTGCGACATGAGATTGACGAGCGGCGATGGGCGTTCCCTCACGTCCTCGCCCTGGCACAGCTTGTCGATCGAAATCGCCGCGTCGTGCCCGTGCGCGACCGCCCAGATGATGTTCTTCGGGCCGAAAGCCGCGTCGCCGCCGAAGAAGACATGGGGCAGCGTGGATTGCATGGTGAGCTTGTCCACCACCGGCATGCCCCACTTGTCGAACTCGATGCCGGCGTCCCGCTCGATCCACGGGAAAGCGTTTTCCTGTCCGACGGCCACCAGGACGTCGTCGCACTCGAAATGCTGGTCGGCCTCTCCGGTCGGCACCAGGTCGCGGCGGCCTTTGGCGTCGTACACGGCCTTCACTTTCTCGAAGGTGATGCCGGTCAGTTTCCCGCTCTCGTGGGTGAAGGCCTTGGGCACCAGGTAGTTCAGGATGGGGATGCCCTCGTGCACGGCGTCTTCCTTCTCCCACGGCGACGCCTTCATCTCCTCGTAACCCGAGCGCACGATGACTTTCACGTCCTCGCCGCCGAGGCGTTTGCTCGTGCGGCAGCAGTCCATCGCGGTATTGCCGCCGCCCAGCACGATGACGCGCTTGCCGATCTTGTTGATGTGTTCGAAGGACACGCTCGACAGCCAGTCGATGCCGATGTGGATGTTGGCCGCGGCTTCCTTGCGCCCGGGTAGGTCGAGATCGCGGCCGCGCGGCGCGCCGCTGCCGACAAAGACCGCGTCGTAGCCCTCGGCCAGCAGCTTTTTCAGGCTGTCGATTTTCATGCCGCCCTTGAAGTCGACGCCGAGGTTGAGGATGTAACCCGTTTCCTCGTCGATCACCTCCATCGGCAGCCGAAAGCGCGGAATCTGCGACCAGATCATGCCGCCCGCGCGCGGGTCCTGGTCGAAGAGGGTGACCGAATAGCCGAGCGGGGCGAGATCGCGGGCGACCGTGAGCGAGGAGGGGCCGGCGCCGATGCAGGCGATGCGCTTGCCGTTTTTCTGCTTCGCGGGCTTGGGCAAGCGATCGCGAATATCTTCCTTGTTGTCTGCGGCCACGCGCTTCAGCCGGCAGATGGCGACGGGCTCGGGCTTCTCGGCGTTGCGCTCCTCGACGCGCCCGCGGCGGCACGCCGGTTCACAAGGGCGATCGCAGGTGCGTCCGAGTATTCCGGGGAAGACGTTCGATTCCCAGTTGACCATGTAGGCGTCGCCGTAGCGGCCTGCTGCGATCAACCGGATGTATTCGGGGACGGGGGTGTGGGCGGGACACGCCCACTGGCAATCGACGACCTTATGGAAGTAGTCGGGGTTCTTGATGTCTGTCGGCTGCAACTCGCGCTCCTGCTGATCCGCGGATTAA
>DASTDR010000687.1:0-2680 GCA_035710265.1 Gemmatimonadales bacterium
GTGACGAAACGCGACGCCAGCCCTTGAATGGCGTACGCGCCCGCTTTGTCGGCCGGCTCTCCCGTGGCGACGTACCAGTCGATTTCGCTGGCGTCGAGCGGGGCGAATTCGACCGAGGTCACGGCCACTTCCGTGTCCAGGCGGGTCTGCCTGCGACTTCGCTCAGGCCAGGCAAGACCCGCCTCTACCGATACCTGACCCGCGGGCGTCACGAGGGTCACGGCGGTGAGGACCTGGTGGGTCCTGGCGGACAGCAGGCGCAGCATCCGCTTCGCGTCCTCCGCGTCCCGCGGCTTGCCGAGCACCTGCCCCTCGGCGAGGACGACCGTGTCGGCGGCCAGGACGGCCTGCCCGGGGACCGCCGCCGCGACGGTGCGCGCCTTGTCGGTGGCGACCCGGCGAACGTACCGCTCGGGGTCCTCACCCGGCTCGAGGCGCTCGTCCACATCAGCAGCACGGACGTGAAACGGGATGCCGGCGGCGGCGAGCAGTTCGGCACGCCGCGGGGATGCGGACGCCAGGACGAGGACTGGGCGCGCCAATTCCGCGCGATTCTGACACGGAACGACCTTGCAACCTGACGGCCTCCCGGGATACGGTCGCCCAAGCCCATCTGCCGTCGGCAGACCGGAGGCACGCAGACCTGATGGATTCGCTGACAAGCCGTATCCTCGCCCGGGTAACGAACGCGCGCAGCGGTGAGCGCACCGTCGCGCTGTTGATGTTCGCCTATTCGTTCCTGGCGATGACGGCGCACAACATCCTGACGCCGCTCACCGAAGGCACCTTCATCAAGGGCTTGGGCGCCGACATGATGCCATGGGTGCAGCTCGCCGCGGGGCTCCTCATCGGCGTGATCATGCAGTTGTATACGTACGCGAGCGGCCGAGTGCCTCGCAAGCGAGTCATTCCGGCGACGCTGACGTTCGGCCTCGTGCTGCTGCTCGGTTTCTGGGTACTGCTGCGCCCCGACGCCAGGTGGGTCGCGGTCGGTTTCTATCTCTTTGGTCTGATTCTCGGCGTCCTGATGATCAGTCAGTTCTGGACGCTCGCCAACGACATTTACGACGCGCGACAGGCCAAGCGTCTGTTCGGGTTCATCGGAGGCGGTGCCAGTCTGGGCGGCGTGCTCGGAGCCACGATTTCGCGATTCCGCGTGCGCGAGGTGGGCGAGTACAACCTTCTCCTCTTCAGCGCTGCGGCCCTCACCCTATGCATCGTCATCGTGACTGTGATCATGGCTCGCCAGGACCCGGACGCAGGCGACGAGAGAAAGAAGGTCGAGGAGCGCTCCGTGGGGAGTGGCGAGGCGATTCGCCTGCTGGCCGGGTCGAAACACCTCCGTGCAATCGCGCTCATTACGGCCCTGGGCGCGGTGGGCGCGGCGCTCGTCAAACAGCAGTTCCTCATGGCGGCGGAGGCGACGGGTCGCGATCTGGTCGCCATCATTCAGTTTCTGGCCGAGGTCGAGATCTACCTGTCGCTGGCGGGGTTCCTCGTCCAGGTGGCCTTGACGGGACGGATTCACCGCTCGCTGGGTCTGGCCTTCGCGCTTCTGCTGCTGCCGGTCGCGCTCGGATCGACCGCCATTGTCATCCTCTTCGCCGGGGCTGCAGCGTTGTGGGCGCCGGTGGCCGCTCGCGTGCTCGACAGCACGCTGCGCTACACGGTCGACAAGACGACGCGCGAGGTGTTGTACCTGCCCTTGCCGGCCGAGGTGAAATACGGGGCCAAGCCTTTCATCGACGTGACGGTGGATCGGCTCGCACGGGCGGGGGCGGCACTGGTGCTTCTGCCGTTGATCAGCTCATGGGGGCTGGAGCTCGACTGGCAGCAACTGAGCTACGCCAGTCTTACCGTCACGGCGCTCTGGATTGGCGTGGCGCTGGTGGCGCGGCAGGAATACCTCCGAACGTTCCGCGCGAGCATTGTCTCCCGTGCCATGGCGCCGGGCGCCATCCGGACGGATGCCGCTGACTCGGCCACGGTCGAGGCGCTCGTCGAGGAGCTTGCCAACCCGGACGAGTCCGCCGTCCTGTACGCGATCGAGATGCTCGAAGGGCTGGAGAAACACCACCTGGTGACTCCCCTGCTGCTTCAACATCAGTCGCCGCGCGTACGGGCAAGGGCTCTGCGGGCGCTGGTGTCGTCGCGGTCCCGGAGCGCCGCTCGGTGGCTGCCGACGATCGAACGCATGGTTCAAGACCAGGACGTCGACGTCCGCGCGGCAGCGCTGCGCGCGCTGGCCGAGCTCGCTCACGAAGATGCCGCGGTGATTGCCAGGCGTCATCTGACCGATGCGGAGTCACGGGTCGTCGTCACCGCAGCGATCGTCCTGGCCGACTCGGGCGATCCGTCAGATGAGGCTGCCGCCGAAGCCGCGCTCGCCCGCATCATCGACGACACGCGGGAGATCGCCGCGGCCGATCGCGCCGAGGCCGCCACAGCGCTCGCGCATATCGAGAACCCCCGGTTCCGTCCGCTCCTCGTCCCCCTCCTGCACGACCGGGACACCTGGGTCGTTCGAACGGCGATCCGAAGCGCGCGATCCATGGGGGCCGCCGATGGGCTGTTCGTGCCGGGGCTCCTGTCGTTGCTCGGCCAGCGCGTGCACAAGGCTGAAGCTCGAGAAACGCTCATCGGGTTCGGCGAATCCATCGTCCCGGTTCTGACCCACGTG
>DASTDR010000688.1:0-2741 GCA_035710265.1 Gemmatimonadales bacterium
GCGCGTTGTTAGTCTAGTCCATCGCGTGTCACCGCGCGGGCACGAGGCGCCTGAGCTCCTCGGACCAGTTGACCACCACGCGGATCTCCTTCGCGGCTTTCTCGACCGGCACCCGTTGGATCGCAAACGTGCGGCCGTCCGGGGAGACGTCGAACCCCGAGAGGCCACTCATCGCCAGGGTCACCGACGGCTGACCGAACGAGGGTCGCGCAGCGTCGCCACGATTGGAGGTGACCGGAACCCTCATGATCCCTTTGTCTGAGCGATAGAAGATCTCGGTACCATCGCGACTCCAGGTCGGGAGCATCCCACCCGACCTGGAGATCAGTTCCCGGCCTGCGTCGACGTTCGGAAAGGGCCGAACGTAGACTTCGACCGAGCCGGACTCATCCGACTGATACGCGATGAAACGGCCATCCGGTGAAATCGCCGGATTGATCTCGGTAGCACCCGTTGCGATAAGTGGCTTCGGAGTGCTCTTCTGGCCGGGTGTGTGGATCCAGATGTCCGCTCCTGTCTTCCCACCCGGCTTGCCGTACACGAAGTGCCTCTCATCGGGCGACCAGGTGGATCGAGACGGCACAAAGGCTTGCACGGCCTCCGGCGGGAACAGCGCCTCGGGTGCACTGCTGCCGTCGAACGGCATTGAATAGTGGTTGTACGCACTGCTGGTGTTGGACACGAAGGTCACACGATCGCCTTTCATCGTCCATGCTGGGAGCGCATTGTCGCCGGCCAGCGGGAGCCGAGTCAGCACGCGGCGCTCCAAATCGAATACGCCCACTCCGAAGGTTCCGCCGTTGTAGAGCGTCAACGCCACCCGCTTGCCGTCCGGTGAAAAAGCGGGATCGCCGGCTGGAACCATTTCGTCAAGACGCGCGACCTGCCGGCCGGAACGGTCGGCCACGAAGGCCTCGGCGAAGGTGTCGACGCCGCCCGCGACGTAGGCCAGCGTACCTGTCCTCGAAAGCGCGAAGTGGGCGGCGCCGTCAGAATTGTCGAGACGCACGCCGGAAACGACCTTGACCGCATTTCCCGACACTGCGAGTTGGCTCAGGTCGAACGGCACGGCCATGAGGGCATCGCCACGCCAGAACACGAGGTGCCCGCTGGAGCTGTACCGCCCGAAGGTTCCTCCTCGGAGCACTATCCTGTGCGTGCCCGTCTCGAGGTCCGCAACCGCCAGGAGCGACTCGTCCCACGTCGGCGCCGCGGTCCAGACGGTAAACAGCACTGCACGGTTGCCGGGAAGGAGCTGAGGCCAGATGTGCGCACGCTCTCCTGCGGAAACGTTCAATCGAGTCAGGTCGCGCGTCCCGGATGTGTCGAGGTGTGTCACCCGCAGGGGCTGTCCCCACTCTTCCACGAAGACGATGGTCCCGTCGTCTCCCCAGCTTGCGCCGAGAGTGCTGCCGGCGTTGACGAGCCCTGTCGCACCACCTCCAGTCAGCTTCAGTTGCTGCAGTTGACTGGAGGATTGGGTGAAGAACCCGACGGCGTTGCCGTCAGGCGAGAAGAACGGACTGTACGCATCGGGGCCTTCAAGCGCGCGCGGATCGAAAGCGTTCAAATTCTGGTGAAAGAGGCGGCCAAAGTCGGAGCCGAGGCCGCCGACGGTGTAGACGAGCTGCCGGCCATCGGGCGATAGCGCAAGCGGAGAGTTCCGGCCTACGGGTGCCTCCGAAGGCGTTCTTATGACGAAGCTCGTCGCTGGGACGCTTGCCGCAGGCAGCGGCTTGAGGGTCCACACAGCCGGAGCCACGACGAGGGCCGTCAGCAGAGCGGCTGCGAGGGCAAGACCCCACCGTCTTCCCGTCGGTGTCTCGGGGGACTCGCGGATCGGTCCCGCCTGAAGGTCTTCGATCTCGACCCGCGCGTCACCGATGTGCTGCAACCGCTTCTTCGGATCCCGCTGGAGGCAGCGTCGAAGCAGGCGCTGGACGTCGGGAGGAAGGTGGGACGGCAATCGATCCCAGTCGATATCGGCGCGAAGCACCGCCGCCAGCGTGTCGGACACGGTCGGGCCTTCGAACAGCATCTTCCCCGCGAGCATCTCGTACAACACGACTCCGAACGACCAGATGTCCGTCCGGGAATCGACGAGGGCCCCGCGCGCCTGCTCGGGGCTCATGTATGCCGCCGTGCCCATGATCAGGCCCATCCGCGTCATCGCCGGACTCGTCATCGTCGGCGACAGCCCTATCACCGCGCTGACCCCACTCGCCCCACCCGCCTCGAGGATCTTTGCGAGGCCGAAGTCGAGCACTTTCACCAGGCCGTCCGGTCTCACCTTGACGTTTGCCGGCTTCAGGTCGCGGTGAATGACGCCGTGAGCGTGCGCGGCTTCCAGCGCCTCGGCAATCTGCTTGGCGATCGACAGCGCCTCCTCGAGCGCCAGCGGTTCAAACGCCAGCCGATCTGCCAGTGTTGGTCCCTCGACGAGCTCGAGCACCAGCGCCCGTACGTAATGTCCGGCTTCAGCCAGGCCCTCCTCCAACCCGTAGATCGCAGCGATGTTGGGGTGGTTGAGCGAGGCGAGGACCTGCGCCTCGCGCTGGAATCGAGACACGCGGTCAGCGTCGCTGACAAACGACTCCGGGAGCATCTTCAACGCCACTTCGCGCGCGAGCTTGGTGTCGCGCGCCCGATAGACTTCCCCCATCCCTCCTGCGCCAAGAAGGCCCACGATCTCGTACGGACCAACAAGCGTGCCGGCGACGATAGGCATGGTTTCGTGCAGC
>DASTDR010000689.1:0-13463 GCA_035710265.1 Gemmatimonadales bacterium
ACCGATTCTTTACATACCACATGCAACCTTTCCCGCCACGGCAGCGTCTTACCCCCTGAAGATCGGAACTGCAGAAGCGGAGACACTCTTGCTGGAGGTTGCAATGCGCGGCCTGACCCTGTTGATCGCGACGATCCTGACCTTCGGATACGGCTTCGCCGCCCAAGCCGCCATGACCGCCGATCGCGCGGAAACCTTCCGTCGCGTAGCCCGCGTGGTCCAACCCGCTGACCTGCCGGTCGATGCGAACCAGATCTGGTACGGGGGGATGCTGGCCCCGATTACCGTCGAGGCGACGGCGCAACCCAAGTGCACGCTGACCTGATCTGCGCCCAGGACGTCGGAGACTCACCCCTCCTGCCCGCTTGAGGACCCCGGCGGGCAGTCGCGCAGAGGGGTGAAACTTGTAAGATTGAAGGAGCGTAACGCACCTAACCATGGACATACTCTTGGATCAGCTAAGCCCGGCCAAACGCTTCTGGCGCACGTGGCGGCGTGAAATCATCCGTGGCGGCGTGCTGTTCGGCCTGGTTCTGGGCGGAGGCGCGCTCGTCCTCACCGTCCTCGTGCCCAGTGTCAAACGCAATATCCACGTCCCCGAGTCTCTCGGCGCCCTGGGCAGCTTCGGCGACTTCAATTGGGGTGACGGCGATGCCGGCGGTCTGTTCAGTCGCGGCCGCGAGATCGGCGATCCTTGGGAGTACCGGGCGTTTATCAAACCGTCGCAGCACGTCTGGATCCGCAACACCAACGGTCCGATCGACGTGATTCCCGGGGAGTCCGATACGCTGTACGTCCATGCGGAGAAGAGCTGGCGCCATTCCGACCCGCAGAGCGTGCAGCTCGTCCCGGTGCTCACCGATCGCGGTGTGACGATCTGCGCGATGTGGGAAGCCCGCGAAATGCGCTGCGAGGATGGCGGCGACTACCGGATCAATGGCGTGAAGAAGAACGACATCGCGGTGCGCATCATCGTGCGGCTACCGCACAGCGTGCCGGTCGAAGCGTCGACCGTCAATGGCGGACTGCAGATCACCGGCGTCAGTGCTCCGGTCGAAGCGAGGACCGTGAACGGCAAGATCCACGTGATGACGTCGGCCGGTCCCGTCAACGCCGAGACGGTGAACGGGAGCATCGACGCGATCATGGAGTCGCTCACGAGCGGTGATGTGACGCTTACGACCACCAATGGGTCGGTGACGGTCGGCCTGCCGCGCACGATCAACGCCAACATCGACGCCCAGACGGTGAACGGCCGCGTCGAGACGCATTTCCCGGTGAAGATCAGCGGGAAGATCAGCACGCGGCATCTGCGCGGCACGATCGGCAGCGGCGGTTCGACGTTGAAGCTCGAGACGACGAATGGCTCGATCACGCTGCACGACGCTGGGATAATCAAGGCGGGCCAGCATCCGCCGGAGGCCTGGACGCCTCGTCCCCCGCAGCGGGTCCGTCGCGCGCCGCAGGCCCCTGCAGCGCCGCCCACGCCCACTCCCACGCCCTAAACGAGCGCAGTGCGTCACCCGCCGAGGTGCTTTGCCACCTCGGCGGGAAACGCGCGCACATCGATCGGCTTCGTGATGTACCCGTCGAAACCGGCGGCAGCCGCGCGGGCGCGATCCTCCGGCAGGGCGTGCGCGGTAAGCGCGACGACTTTCCACGTTCGCGCCGGCAGGGCCTGAAGGTCCGCCAGCAACGCGTAGCCGTCCTTACCGGGAAGCTGGATATCGAGCAAGACCAGGTCCGGGGCAGGGGCCTGGCTTCGCATCACGTCGATCAGGGTTTCCCCGCTCGCCAAACCGATGACCCGATGCCCTTTGATGGTGAGTAGCGTGGTCAGCAGCTTCAGGTTGTCCGGCTGATCTTCGACGACGACGATCGTGGCCACCGTTACCGAACCTGTGGAAGCGTAAACCAGAAGGTACTGCCTTTGCCGATCTCGCTTTCGACGCCGATCGCGCCGCCCTGCAGCTCGACCAGCCGGCGCGACAGCGCGAGTCCCAGTCCGGTCCCCTCGTACTTGCGGCTGGCGGAGGCGTCGAGCTGGGAGAACTCCTTGAACAGCCTGGGCTGATCCTCCGGAGCGATGCCGATGCCGGTGTCGGTCACGGCGATCCGCGCTTCGGCCTCGCCATTGACGGCGCCTGCCGCGAGCGTGATGCGCCCGCCGTCGGGCGTGAACTTGATCGCGTTGGAGAGCAGGTTCAGCAGAATCTGGCGGACGCGGCCGCGGTCGGCCTGGACCCGCAGATCGTTGGGCGGAGGCGACACGACGAGCGCGTGGCCGTGCTGCTGCGCCTGCGCGTGGACGCTCCCCGCGGCCTCCGCGAGCAGCGCTGCGAGCTCCACCGGTTCGGGCTTCAGCTCCATGCGGCCGGCCGCGATGCGCTGCAAATCGAGCAGCTCGTTGATCAGCTCGAGCAGCTGCTTGCCGTTGCGGGCCACGGTCTCCAGGAAGTCACGCTGCTGCGCCGAAAGCGGCGCACCCAGGTCCTCGGTGAGCAGCAGGTCGGTGAAGCCGATGATGCTGTTGAGGGGCGTGCGCAGCTCGTGCGAAATGTTGGACAGGAATTGATCCTTGGACTTCATCGCCGCGTCGAGATCGGCGTTGAGCTGCTCCAGCCGGTTGGCGGTTTGCCGGACCTCGACGGCGAGCCGCCGCATGTTATGGTGGGCTGCAGCGCGCTCGCACGCGATCGCGAGATTGGGGGCGGCCTGGTCGAGCGCGGAGCGTTCATCCTCCCCGAACTGCGGTCCGGGGACGACGCCGAGCACGCCGGCCAGCTTCGATCCCGAGCGCAGCGGCACGAGCACCAGGCCCTGTGGCATCGCGATGCTCATGCGCAGCTGGTGCCGCACCGCTTGCACGGCCTCGCCGCGGTAATGAATCGACTGGGTCGCCGTTCCCATGAGATCGCGCATCGTGGCGCGCGCGACGGGCCGCGGCTCGAGCCCGCGCGCGGTGGTCGCGGCCCATTCGTTCGAGTCGTACGCCGGCTGGTACAGGACGATGCCGGGCGCGCGCGTCGCGGCCGCGATGATCCCGATCGCCTGCGCGAGGCCGGTGCCGGACTCGTCGGCCGAGGTGTTCAGCGCGGCCAGCAGCTGGGACAGATAGGCCTGCAGCTCCTCGCGCCACGCGAGCGTGCGCGCCATGTGATTGATGCCGCGTGCGATGGTGCCGAATTCGCCGGGCTGATCCTCCGGCAGGGGCTCCACGAACTGTCCTTCGGCGACGCGCTGGAGCGCCTGCGCGATCCGCGCAAACGGCGCCGCCAGCCGCCGGCGGTTGTACCGGAACCCAACTCCCAGAACGACGATCATCGCGACGAAGAGCACACTGGCGGAGACCGCGGCCTGGACCGCGTTGTCGCCCGCGTCCGCGGCCAATTCGGCGGCCGCGGTCGCTTCCCCCGCGACGACGGGCGACGGCTCGATGCGTTGAATGCGTTCGAGATGCTGCGCCAGCTCGACCATGGCCGCCTGGGTCGCGCGAGCGCTCAGCCAGGTGGCGACCTGTGTGACCAGGCCGACCAGTGCCACCGCGATGAACGTCGCGGCGAAGAGACGGGTGATGCTCGGCGCGCGCAGGAGAGGCATCCAGACGGGAAATAAACTGGCGCGCGCCAATCGTGGGCGCTACACTAGGTCCTTTCCGGGGGACCACTTCTGACAGATCTGCTCGTCGTATTGCGGGAGGCGCTCGCCGCCTCCTACGCGGTGGACCGCGAGCTGGGGCGCGGGGGGATGGCCACGGTGTTCCGCGCCGAGGATCTCAAGCATCGGCGGCAGGTCGCGATCAAGGTCCTGGACCGGGAGGTCTCGGCACAGATCGGGCCGGAGCGGTTCGCGCGCGAAATCGAAATCGCGGCTCGCCTGCAACACCCCCACATCCTGCCGCTGTACGACTCCGGCGCCGCCGCCGGACTGCTCTATTACGTCATGCCGCTCGTCGAGGGCGAGTCGTTGCGCGATCGTCTCGACCGTGAGAAACAGCTGTCCCAGGAAGAGGCGGTCCGCATCATCACGGAGGTCGCCAGCGCGCTGAGCTACGCGCACAGCCACGGCGTCGTGCACCGCGACATCAAGCCTGAGAACATCTTGTTGTCGGGCGGCACGGCGGTGGTCGCCGACTTCGGCATTGCCCGCGCCGTGGATGAAAGTGAACAGTCGCTCACCAAGACCGGCACGGTGATCGGCACGCCGGCGTACATGAGCCCGGAGCAGGCGACCGGCGCTACGCAGATCGACGGGCGCAGCGATCAGTACAGTCTCGCCTGTGTGCTGTACGAGCTGCTCGTAGGGCAGCCGCCGTTCACCGGACCGACCGCGCAGGCCATCATCGCGCGTCACTCGCTCGACATGGTGTCGCCGCCCTCCATCATGCGTCCCGGAATCCCGGACGCGATGGAGGACGCGCTGCTCAAGGCCCTGGCGAAGGTGCCGGCGGACCGCTACGCGACGACGTCGTTGTTCGCGGAAGCGATCGCGACGCCCTCCCGTGCATCGGGATATCGGGCGCGGCACAACACGCCGATCCCCGCCGGCCCACGGCGCCGGCCCTGGATGAAGACCGTAGCGGCGATCGCGGGGCTCGTTGTCGTGCTGGGGGGGGCGTGGGCGGTGTTGACGGCGATTCGCAAGGGCGCGGGAGAGTCGGGCGCCGGGGACGTCGACCCACGCCGCATCGCGGTCCTCTATTTCGAGCATCGCGGCGACGCGACGCACACCCAGTATCTCGCCGACGGACTCACCGAAGCGCTGATCCACGAGCTGTCCGCGGTGAAGGCGCTTCAGGTCATCTCGGCGAACGGCGTGCGGCCGTACCGCAATGCCTCCGCGTCCGTTCGTCCCGACAGTCTGCGACGCGCGCTCGGCGTCGGCACGATCGTCCAGGGAACGGTGACGGAAACAGGCAACCGCCTGCGCGTCGACGTCGCGCTCGTGGATGCGGCCACCGGCAACGAGACCAGGAGCACGAGGCTCGAGCGCCCGCGTGCCGAGTTGTTCGCGCTCCAGGACACGCTGTCGCGGGCCGTCTCGGAGTTTCTGCGACTCGCGATCGGCGACGAGGTTCAGCTGCGCCAGACGCGAGCCGCGACACGCAGCGTGGCGGCGTGGGAGCTGGTGCAGCAGGCAAGCGAAGCGCGGAAAACCTCCGACAGCCTGATCGCGCAGGGCGACGTCAAATCCGGCAGCGTGGTGCTCGCTCGGGTCGACTCGCTGCTGGCCGAGGCCGAGGCGCTGGACTCCAGGTGGACCTTGCCGATTGTCGAACGGGGCTGGGTGGCCTGGGAGCAGCGCCGCATCGTTGGACTCGACAAGGGGCCGGCGCGCGAGTGGACCGATCGCGGGCTCGCATTCGCCGACCGGGCGCTGCGGATTCGGCCCGACTCCGAAGCGATCCACCTGCGCGGCACCATGCGCTACATGCGCTATCTCATCAACATCGACGTCGGCTCGCTCGGCGGAGAGCGGCTGCTCGCCGCCGCTGAAGCCGATCTCCGGGCCGGCGGGGCGGCCCGCTCGAATCCCCGGCGCGCATCAGCGCTGGGGCTCCTCAGTCACCTGCTGCTGCGCCGGTCCGAAACGGCGCAAGGCAAGCTCGCGGCCCTCCAGGCATGGGAAGCGGACGAGTACCTCACGGAGGCCAGCTCGGTCATTTGGCGCCTGTACGCCGCCTCGCTCGATCTGGAGGATGCGGCGGAAGCGACGCGCTGGTGCGGAGAAGGGGAACGCCGGTTCCCCAACGATCCCTTCTTCACTGAGTGCCGGATCTCCCTGTACGCGATTCGCGGGATGAAGCCCGACGTGCCGGCATTGTGGCGGCTGGTGGACCAGTATGCCGGGATGTTTCCCGAGAATCAGCAGGAGTACCGACGTAAGCGCGCCCAAATCTTCCTGTCCATGGCGATATCCAACGCGGGATTGCGAGACAGCGCCAAGGCCGTCGCGACGCGCGCCCGCGCCAACCCGACCGTGGATCCGACCAACGATCTCGTGTATCTCGAGGTCGCAGCCCGCAACGTCATGGGGGATCGTGAAGAGGCGTTGCGGCTCCTCGAGCACTACCTGGCCACGAACCCGCAGGACCGGGAGTCGCTCGCCCAGGACGAAACGTGGTTCTTCAAGGGGCTGCGGGATGATCCCCGATTCAAGGTCCTCGTCGGCACCGGCCGATGACAGTTGTGTAGGCGGGCGCTTACACGTATCGTACGCCGCGGATTTCGCTCCCAATACCAAGTAGTTCAAAAAGCAGTGGTTTAGACGCGAAGCCTCCGATTGGCCCGTGCCTTGCCCGTTCCGCGCCCGGCCGGAGGCCTGTCCGGCATTCCCGAACCTTTGGAGAGAAACATGAAGCGGTGGATGATCGGCGGCGTAATTCTCGGTGTCGTGGCAACCCTGACCGCATGCGGGGAGCGTCCGAACGACGCGCTCTCGGGTCCGGCGGCAACCTTCTCACTGCAAGCGGTTCCCGCCTGCGACTTGAGCGGCACGAATCAGCCCGTGTCGCGCTACTTCGGATCCACGGATGCCAAGACCGCCCGAACGCTGATCGATCAGATCGGCTTGGCCGGAGCGGGCTCTGTGACCGCGCGCGAGCGCGGGTTTGATTTGATCGCCCTGATCGCCGCGAACGCTGCGGCGGGCACCGGCGGGGATGCGAGTGCGGCCTCGACGCTGATCAACAAAGTCACGCCCTGCATGTTTCGCGATCTCGCGGAGCTTCCCGAGAACTTCCCCGAGGATTACACCGTCGCGGTGACGACTGCAGCGGCCGGCGGTTTGGCGGTGCGCGGGGGCACGACCGACCTGACCGGTCCTGTGCTGTCTCGCGGTGGCTTCTCCGGCGTGGCGCCCCAGCCCGGTGTCACGTGGGCCACGACGCTGGCGGGGAATTCGGCACCAGCCCGCCTCGTGCTGTATGGGCGCCCGGGATCGACGCAGAAGAGCTACGACTGGAAAGTCCTACCGCGCAATGCGGCGTTCAACCCGCCGGTGATTGTGGGTGTGTGTGTGGATCTGGAGGTCGCCGTTACGTCGATGCTGCATGAAGAGCACGTCGGTGTGCTGGCGTTTGCGGAAGCCACGTTCCTCGATCCGGCGACGTGCCCGACGTTCTCCTCGCGCTCTGGCGTCTCCTCCTGGACCCAACAGTTGGCTCAAGTCTTTCTGCCGCGGCCGCTGTGGGCCAGCGCCGTTGCGATCAGAGGCGGCGTCGGCGGCTCGACGGGGGGCATCGGCAGCGACTTCTCGGTGAACGACATTCCGAATGTTGATGTGACGTTCACGATCCAGCCGCCGGCGACCGTCACGGTGGGTGACACGTTCAGCGTTCAGGTACGCGCGACGGATCCGACGACCGGCGCGAATCTGGGCGGTGCCGAGCTGGCGATCATCGCCGTCAACAACAACGGCACGCCCAAGGAGCTCATGGGTGCGACGCCCCAGACGACGACGAACGACGGTCTGGCGACGTTCAGCGGCCTGAGCTTCAGTCCGAGCAGCACCGGGGGCTTCCGTCTCGTGGTTGGAGGCAGTGTGCTGGGCCGGCCGTCGATCACCGTCGGTCAGGCCACGTCGACCAAGGTGAACGCGAAACCCGCGAACTAAAGGGTTGGATGCGCTGAAGGAGGGGCGGCTCTGTCGAGCCGCCCCTCGTCGTTTAGGTTTGTGCAGCGTGAAACCGACCCATCTCGGGATCATCGGACTCGGCGCCATCGGCGGCTCGTTGGCGCGTCAGGGCAAGCTGGCGGGTGTGCCGACGATCATCGGCTGGTCGCCGGAGCCGGCCGAACGGGCGCTCGCGGCGCAGCAGGGCGCGCTCGACGACGCCCCGGCCCGTGCCGCCGACGTCGCCCGCGCCGCTGATTTGCTCATTCTTGCCGCGCCGCCCGCCGCCAATCTCGCGCAGCTCGATGCGCTCGTGCCACACTTGAAGTCCGGCGCGCTGGTGACCGACGTCGGGTCGGTGAAGCGCGGCATCGTGATGCGTGCCGAAGGACTCGGCATCGGGACGCGGTTCGCGGGCAGCCATCCGCTCGCGGGAACGCATCGCCGCGGATTCGAGGCCTCGCGGTCGGACTTGTTTCGCGGCGCGGTCGTGTACGTGACGCCGTGCGCGCACGGGGCCGACGCGGCCCGAGAGATCGCGCACTTCTGGCACGACGTACTCGAGGCGGAGCCCGTCGTGCTGGACGCGGCGCGCCACGATGCCCAGCTCGCCGCGACGAGCCACGTCCCTCAGGTCGTGGCTTCGCTGCTCGCCGCCTTCCTCGCCAGGCACGCGCCGCCGGGCGCGTCGTTCGGAACGGGGGCGGCGGATACGACGCGTCTCGCGGCCAGCGATCCCGCGCTTTGGACCGAGATCCTCCTCATGAACCGGGACGAGATTTTGCCGGCGCTGCGCCGGCTGGAGGAATCACTCGGCTCCGTGGAGCGGGCGCTGGAGGTCGGCGACGCGGCGGCGCTCACGGAGTGGCTCACACGCGCGGCGCAGTGGAGGCAGCGCCTTGGTTAGCGGCGTGGTCCGGCCGCCGGGTGATAAAAGCATCTCGCACCGCGTGCTCATGCTCGCCGCACTGGCAAAAGGGAAGAGCGAGCTCCGTGGCCTGCTCACGGGGGACGACGTGAAGAGTACGGCGCGAGTGCTGCGCCAGCTTGGCGCCGGCATCAATCCGATTCGGGAGACACGCGTGCGCGTGACCGGGGCGCTGCTCACGGCGCGCGGCGCGCGCCTGCATTGCGGGAACTCCGGCACAACCGCGCGACTCACGCTCGGCATCCTGGCTGGGCTGCAGGCGACCGCCACGCTGACCGGTGACCGTTCGCTGCGCCGCCGCCCGATGCGGCGCGTGACTGAACCGCTCACGCAGATGGGAGCGCAGATCGAGGGAGCCGGCGACCGACTGCCGCTGACGATTCGCGGCGGCGGGCTGCGCGGTCTGACCTACGCCAGCCCCGTCGCCAGCGCGCAGGTGAAGAGCGCCATCTTACTCGCAGGACTCACTGGCGCCGTACCCGTCACGATCCGCGAGCCCTACCGATCGCGCGACCACACGGAACGGCTGTTTGCGCACCTCGGGCTCGGTATCTACGAGAGCGGCGGTCTCATCGAGTACCGTCCGTCGATCGTGAATGTCCCGGCGTTCTCTATGGCGGTCCCCGGAGATATTTCATCCGCCGCGTTCATGGTCGGTGCCGCGCTGCTGGCGCAGGGTGGCGAGCTGATGATCGAGAACGTTGGCGTCAATCCGACCCGTACCGGCTTTCTCGTCGTACTCGAAAGAATGGGAGCGCACGTGCACCGCGTGAATCGTCGGGACGAAGGCGGTGAACCGGTCGCGGATCTGATCGCGCAACCGGAGAGCCTGAGAGGCACCGAGGTTACCGCAGCCGAGGTCCCGACGCTGGTAGACGAGGTGCCCATTCTCGCGATTCTGGCGAGTCGCGCCCGCGGTGTAACGGTTTTTCGTGAGGTGGGTGAATTGCGGGTCAAAGAGAGCAACCGGCTCGAACTGATAGCCGCGAATTTGCGAAGCGTGGGGGTGAAGTCCGAAGTGCACGGCAACGATCTCCATGTCGAAGGAACCGCGCAACCGCCCCGCGGGAAGATCGAAACCGCAAGCGATCACCGGCTGGCTATGGCGTTCGCGGTGCTCGGTACGGTGAACGGGGCCGACATCAGGCTGTCGGAACAGAAATCGGTGAGGATCAGCTATCCGAGCTTCTTCAGAGACCTAAAGCGCGTCGCACGATGAGTCTCCGTGTAATCGCCATCGACGGCCCAGCCGCATCGGGCAAAAGCTCGACCGCCGGACTCGTCGCCGAGCGCCTGGGCTGGGCGCACCTGGACTCGGGCGCGTTATACCGCGCGCTGACGCTCGCCGCGATCGACAACCTCGGCGAAGGCGGCCGGCGCAAAGGGGAGGAATGGCCCGTGCAGCAGGTCCTGGACGTGGCCGAGCGGCTGCCGGTGCGGCTGGTGCTGGCCGGCACGAAATTCCGGCCCGAAGTGGCCGGCGTCGACGTCGAGGAAGCGATCCGCGGGGACCGAGTCACGCGCTATGTGTCTGTGGTGGCCGCGATGCCGGAACTGCGGACCTGGGTGAACACCCAGCAACGACGGGCGGTGGAGGGCCGCGGAGGGCGGGGGGTGGTCGTGGACGGACGGGATATCGGGACGGTCGTGTTCCCGGAGGCGCCGCTGAAGATCTTCTTGACAGCTACCGCCGATGAACGGGCCCGGAGACGGCTGTTTCAGCGCGGTCAGCACGTGGACGTGGAGCTCGTCCGGCGGGAAAGCCAGGCCCTGGCAGCCCGTGATGCGGCTGACTCCAACCGGCGCGTGGCCCCCCTGAAACCCGCCGCGGACGCGGTTTTGCTCGATACCACGGCGCTGACGCTGGAACAGCAGGTGACGCAGGTAGTTGAACTGGCGCGGCAGCGGTTCCCTGGGTAGGTTTCCGCCCGTAATTTCACACCCTTGAAGGGTGTGCTCGGCAAGCACTGTCCTGAAGGACAATGAATGACGAGGTAACCTCAAACTCACAACACAACCGGTGCACCGAATGCTCGTAGAAGCACGTGACGTAGAAGAGTTCGAAGAAGACCTGCCCGTTCGCAAAGCCCCCAAGTCGCAATTGCGCGTCCGCTCCGGCCTCGACGAGGAGTATTCCTCCGACGAGATCGCGAAGATGACCGAGCTGTATGAGGGGACGCTCTCCAATATCGAAGAAGGCGAGATCGTCAAATCGAAAGTGCTGCGCGTGACCGACACCGCCGTCATCCTCGACGTCGGCTTCAAGTCGGAAGGCGCGGTCGCGATCGACGAGTTCAAGGATCCCAAGAGCCTCAAGGAAGGGGACGAGATCGAAGTCTTCCTCGAGCACCTCGAGGACCAGGAAGGCGCCGTCGTGCTTTCAAAGAAGAAAGCCGACTTCATGCGCGTCTGGGAGCGGATCCGCGAGGCGCACGAGAAGGATGAAGGCGTCACCGGTACGCTGGTCAAGAAGATCAAGGGCGGCGTCGTGGTTGATCTCATGGGCGTGGACGCGTTCCTGCCCGGGAGCCAGATCGCGCTGCGCCGCGTGCCGAACATCGACGAGCTGCTGGGCCAGAGCTTCGAGTTCAAGATCATCAAGCTCAACAAGCGCCGCCGCAACATCGTCGTGTCGCGCCGCGTGCTGCTCGAGGCCGAACGCAAGACGAAGCGCGACGTCCTGATGAAGGAGCTGTCGGTCAATCAGGTGCGGAAGGGCGTCGTCAAGAACATCACCGATTTCGGCGCGTTCATCGACCTCGGCGGTGTGGACGGCCTGCTGCACATCACCGACATGAGCTACGGCCGCGTGTCGCACCCCAGCGAAATGGTGCAGATCGGTCACGAGCTCGAGGTCAAAGTCCTCGACATCGATTGGGAGCGCGAGCGCATCTCGCTCGGCTTGAAGCAGCTCCAGCCGTATCCGTGGCAGAACGTCGCCGCGAAGTATCCCGTGGGCACGCGCGTGCAGGGCAAGGTGGTCTCGATCACGAACTACGGCGCGTTCGTCGAGCTCGAGCCGGGTATCGAAGGTCTGGTGCACATCTCCGAGATGAGCTGGACGCGCAACGTGCGCCATCCGTCCAAGCTCGTGTCGATCGGCGAGTCGATTGAAGCGGTGGTGCTCAAGGTCGACGAAACCGAAGAGAAGGTCTCGCTCGGCATGAAGCAGACGGAGCAGGATCCGTGGATGGCGCTGCCGCAGAAGTATCCCGTTGGCACGCGGCTGCGCGGCAAGGTCCGCAACCTGACGTCGTTCGGCGCGTTCGTCGAAATCGAGCCGGGCATCGACGGCCTGATCCATATCTCCGACATGTCGTGGACCAAGCGCGTGCAGCATCCGTCCGAAGTCGTGAAGAAGGGCGACGAGGTCGACGTGCTGATTCTGAACGTCGATGCCGAGAACAAGCGGATCTCACTCGGCCTGAAGCAGGCGCAGGAAGATCCGTGGCTCCGCATCGGTGAGACCTACCCGGTCGGCACCGAGCTGCGCGGCCGCGTGATGCGGCTGATGGACAAGGGCGTGGTCGTCGATCTAGGGAGCGACATCGAAGGGTTCGTGCCGATGTCGCAGCTCGGGATCCCGGACATTCAGCAGCCAGGTGATGCGGTGAAGGAGGGGCAGGCGGTGGAGCTGAAGGTGCTCGAGGTCGACCCGATTCATCATCGGATCGTGCTCGCTGCCACCGGGTTCCCCAAGGACGACATCATCCCGCCGACTCCGGCGCCCGCGCCGGCGTCGACCGAAGGCGCCGAAGAGGGTTAGGCATTGATGACGGTGAGGCGTGTATGCCGATGCCTGCGCACCATCATGGTGGCAGGCATCGTCGCTTGTGGAGGTGATGACACGCCTCCCGGCCCGGATCTCGGGCTTCCCGCAACGGTTGTAGTCGTTCCCGACAGCCTGCGGTTGTTGTTTGGCGATACGGCACGGGTCCGGGCCGTCGTGCTCAACGTCGAGGGCGATACGCTGGCAGAGGCGCCGGTCACATTCTGGTCGAGTGACACGAGCGTCGCGACTATCGATTCAGCGGGGCTCGTTCGCGCCCGGGCGGGCGGGGTGAGTGACGTCGAGGTCACGAGCGGCGCGGTCGCCACGATCCTGCGTGTGCGCGTGCGAGTGAACGGGACGCTGATCGTTTCACCACGCGTGGCATTCCTCGAGGCGACGGATACCCTGCAGCTCACTGCGGAAGTGCGGGATAGCACCGGCGCTCTCGTGCCCGGGGCTCCTGTGCTGTATCGCTCGCTGGACACTGCCGTTGCTCGAGTATCCGCGAGCGGGCGGGTCACGTTCGGTGGCGCGGCCGGATCGGTTCTGATTCAGGTCACATCGGCCGGCCGCGCGGATGCCGCCATGATCACGGGTGTCGTTCGCCGGATCCCGAATGACGGCGCATGGCTGGTGACAGCGCGTGGCAATACCGCGTTTACCCAGGGGAATGAAAGCATCCAGCGGGTAGACTTGACGTCCGGTGTCGTAACCGACGAAACGCTCCTGAACACGACCGGCGTCCGCTACGATGATCTCGTGGTCAATCCCCAGCTCACGCGTGCCTATCTCGCGCGTGCGGGAACCCGCTCAGTGGTCGTTGTGGATTTGGTGGGGGATACGGTGCGAAGCTATGGCGTGGGCCCCCTGGCATCCTTTGGTCCGCGCAAGCTCGCGGTCCCGCCCGGGGATTCCGTCGTGTACTTCGCTGCGGATTCTCAGATCTACCGGTTTCGTCTGGCGACGTTGATTGCCGCGCCCGAATTCACGTGCGGGTGGACTAATAGCATGGTCATGCGGGATTCCATGCTCTATGCGATCTGCTCGGATGGCCCTCAGCGAGAAGTGCGCGAATACAACATGCGGACCCGCACCGCCGGTCGATCGATGAAACTGAGCGGTAGTGGGTTCGATCTCGCGATTTCATCA
>DASTDR010000690.1:0-2872 GCA_035710265.1 Gemmatimonadales bacterium
AAGTCGAATAAATTCCCTATATTAGCTGCCCACAGATGACCTTGTTTCGAACCGGGGATCCCCGACCCATCCACTTCATGGGCATAGCCGGGGCGGGGATGAGCGCCCTGGCGTTGATTGCCAGGCACCGGGGAGTCGCCATAAATGGTTGTGATTCCGACACTTCTGGGGCCGGGACCGATGACCTCGTGGCCTTGGGAGTGCCGTGTTGGCGGGGCCACGATCCGAGCCATCTCGATGGGGTGCGCGCGGTTGTGGTCACGGCGGCAGTGCCGCGGGACCATCCCGAATTGGAACGGGCCCGGGCGCTGAACCTGTCGATCGTCCGCCGAGCCGACGCGTTGGGAGAGCTCGTAGGCGGTGGGAGCCTGGTGGCGGTCGCAGGGACGCACGGCAAGACGACCACCACGGTGATGGTGACGGAGGCACTCACGGCCGCCGGGCGAAACCCAACGGGACTCGCCGGCGGCCGTGTCGCTGCCTGGGGCGGTAATGCGCGGCTCGGCGGTGACGATTTGTTCGTCGTCGAGGCCGACGAGTACGACAAAGCGTTTCTGTCGCTGCGCCCGACCGTCGCGGTCGTGAACAACGTCGAGGCGGATCACCTCGAGTGCTACGGCAGCGTCGAAGCGCTCGAGGACGCGTTCGTGGAGTTCGCGGGACGAGCGGAACGGGTGATCGTCGGGGCCGACGACGCGGGCGCGGACCGCGTGGCGTTACGCGTGAACGCGCCGGTGTGGCGCGTGGGCATCGGACCGACGGCCGACGTGCGCGTCCGCGCGGTGCGTCTCGAGCCTGGTGGCTCGCGCGCGAGTATCACATTGCCGGGCGGTCACGAGGTGGAATTGAAGTTGGCGGTGCCGGGAATGCACAACGTACGGAACGCAGCCGCGGCGCTGGCCGCGTTGCACGCGCTCGGCGCCGATGTGCAGGTGGGTGCGCGCGTGCTGGCCGAGTTTCACGGCGTCGGGCGGCGCTTCGAACGGCTGGGTGAAGCGGCCGGCGTCACGGTGGTCGACGATTACGCGCATCACCCGACGGAGGTCGCGGCGACCTTGTCCGCGGCGCGGCAGGCGTTTCCCGGTCGCCGTGTGGTAGCGGTGTTTCAGCCACACCTCTACTCGCGCACGGCGCTGCATGGCGAAGCGCTGGGGAAAGCACTCGCGGCGGCCGACGTCGTGGTGGTGGCGCCGATTTATGGAGCGCGGGAGCAGCCGCTGGCCGGTGTGACGCATCACCTCGTGGTGCGTGGCGCGACGCGGGCGGGCGCCGCGACGCTGGCCGTGCGCGATCGCTCGGGATTGACGACGCACGTCGCGCGGGCGGTGCGCGAAGGCGACGTCGTGTTCACGCTGGGCGCGGGCGATGTCACGAAGGTTGGACCGGAGCTGTTGACCATTTTGCGGGCAGGGAGCAGAGAGCAGGGAGCAGTCGCGTGAAGTGGAAGTTCCGGAAACTGCGCTGGCCGCGCGCTTCCCAGCGCGTCTTGCTGTGGGCCGGCGCGGCGATGGCTGCGATCGTGATCTGGATGGCGGCGCCGCTCGTGCTGCGCCGCGTGGCGTTTTTCCGCGTGCGGCAGGTCGAGCTGGTGGGTGTCCGCCATCTCGATGCGGACCGCGTGCTGGCGGCGCTGCAGCTGTCACCGCGCGCGAGTGTGTTCGACGCGGTCGACGTGCTCGCCGCGCGCTTGCGCGGGCTGGATGGAGTTGCCGATGCTTCGGTGATCCGGCGGCCGCCGGCGTCGTTGAAGGTGATCGTGCGCGAGGTCGAGCCCGTGGCGCTGGTCGCCAATCAGCGCGGCGCGCTCGGCGCGGTGGATGCAGGCGGGCAGGCATTACCGTATGAGCTGGGGACGCTCGATTTGCCCGTGGTGCAGGCGGCCGACAGCGACGTCGTCGTGGTGCTGGCGCGCGTACAGGCGTTCGACCCGGCGTTCTATCAGGCCATCGACGCCGCGCGCCGCACGGAGGGATCGCGCCGCAGCGGTGACGTGCAGCTGGAGCTGGGGACACACAGCGTGCTACTGAGCCCGAATGCCGGGCCGGAGGTGATCCAGGCCGTGATGCTGGTGGCGAGAGATCTGGCCGCGAAAGCGCGTCCCTACACGGAGCTGGACGGCCGGTTTGCCGGACAGGTGATCGTGCGCCGCCGCTCCCGGAACGGGAGCGCGTGATGCCCGAGCGCCGCCTCATCGCCGGTCTCGACCTGGGGAGCACCAAGACCTGCGCGGTCATCGCGGAGCTGGCCGGCGATCTGCCGCGCTCGCCGATCGCGAAGATTCTGGGTGTGGGCCTCGCGAAGAACAGCGGCGTGCGGCGCGGGATGGTGCGCGACATCGACGAGACCACGCGCTCGGTCGCCGCCGCGCTCAAAGACGCCGAGCGCATGGCCGGCGCGCGGGTGCCGGACGTGACCTGTGGGATCGCCGGCGAGCACGTGCAGGCGCGCGGCTCGGCCGGCGTCGTGGCCGTCAGCGGAGAAGAAATCACCGCCCAGGATGTGGCGCGCGTGAATGAAGTCGCCCGCGCCGTCTCGCTCGGGCGGGATCACGAGCTGCTGCACGACATTCCGCAGGAGTACAAGGTCGATCAGCAGGGCGCGATTTCCGATCCCATCGGCATGACCGGCACGCGGCTCGAGGTGGAGATGTATCTCGTCACCGCGCAATCCACGGCGGCGCAGAATCTCCGCAAGAGCGTGCAGCGCGCCGGCTACAAAGTGGCCGATCTCGTGCTCGAGCCGCTCGCCGCGTCGTACGCAGTGTTGACCGACGACGAGAAAGAGCTGGGTGTGGCGCTGGTCGAAGTCGGCGGCAGCTCAACCGGCGTCGCGATCTTTCACGAGGGCAAGATCCGCCACCTCGCCTCGCTCA
>DASTDR010000691.1:0-3416 GCA_035710265.1 Gemmatimonadales bacterium
GGCGTCATGCTCGTCGCGGGGCTCGTGTGGGGGGCAAGCGCGCGGCGCGAGCAAGCGGCGACGTGCGCGGGACGATGGAGCAGGGAGCCGGGAGCCGGGAGCAGAGCGGCTGCGGTCAGGCTCATCGATCCAGCCGCCGCAACCGGCGGCGTAGTGGAAGCGCGCGTCGTGTCGGGTCGATGCGGCGGGCCACTCATGATCCGCTGGCCACCAGGATACCCGGCACGTGGAGGTACCACGTGGGTGGTCGCCGGACGTTTTCTTCACGACGCGAAGCGGAGCATCCTCGTCGCGCGCCGCGTCCGGCAGCTCGACGCCGAGCCCCGTGGGCGGGGCGCGCTGCGCGATCGGGTCGCCGAGCGGAGCCGCACGTTGTTCGGCTCACGGGCCCCACTGGTCGATGCGCTCGTGATCGCGCGGCGCGCCGATCTCGACGCCGAATTACGCGAGCGCTACACCCGCTCGGGACTCGCGCACCTGCTGTCGATCTCCGGATTGCACGTCGCGTTTTTCGCCGCATGGCTGAACGTGCTGATGCTGCGGCTCCGGCTCGGGGTCCGGACGCGCTTCATCGCCGGCACGGCGGTGATGTGCACGTACGTGTGGCTGCTAGGATTTCCCGCGCCGGCCACGCGCTCGGCCGCGATGCTCGCCTTGCTCGATGTGGCGCGGCTGCGCCAGCGCGTCGTCGCGCCGCGGGGGCTCGTCGCCGTGTCGGCCCTGGCGGTGTTGATCGTCGACCCGTGGGCCGTGCAGTCGATCGGCGCCTGGCTGTCGGTCGCCGCCGTCGCCGCAGTCATCTGGGCGGGCCGCGCAACGGAGCGCTACCCGAAGGCAGTCCGGGTGCTGGCACCCGCGGCCGCGGCCACGCTGCTCACCGCGCCAATCACCGCGTACGCGTTCGGGACTGTGGCGCCGATTGGCGTCGTCGCCAACCTCGCCGCGATTCCGTTGGCGGGGGTGGCGGTCCCGGGCCTGATGGTCGCGTTGCTGCTCTCGTCGAGCTGGCTCGCCGCCGGCGCGGGATTATGCCTCGCGTTGCTCGACCTGGTGGCGCGCACCGCGGCGGCCCTTCCTGGCGGTCACTTCACCATGATTGCCGGTGCGCGCGCCGCGGCGACGTGGCTCGGTGTGCTGGCGCTCGCCTGGTGGTTGTGGAACGCTCCACGGCGCCGCTGGCTGATGGCCGCGCGCTTCGCGTTCATCGGCGCGCTGGTTTCATGGACCACGCTTTTCCACGCCTTTTCACGCCTTTCAAGTTGTTCGTGCCTAACCGTACATTTCCTTGACGTCGGGCAGGGCGATGCCGCCCTGCTGCGCAGTCCGGCGGGCCGCTGGGTGCTGATCGATGGTGGGCCCCGGGGACCGCAGGGCGACGCCGGCAGGCGGGTCGTGGTGCCGTTTCTGCGGCGCCACGGCGCCACGCAGTTGGCGGCGATCGTTGCGACGCACGCGCACCTCGATCATTACGGTGGGCTGCCGGCGGTGCTCGAGACTTTTGATCCGGCCTTCGTGCTCGAGCCCGGGCAGCCCGTACCGGATGCGGGTTATCTCGGGTTTCTGGGAGCGGTCGAAGCTGATGGCGCCGAATGGCGACCGGCGCGCCGCGGGGACCGGGTCGAGCTGGACGGCGTCAGCATCGAAGTCGTGAGTCCGGACTCCGGCTGGGCTCGAAGCCAGACGGACATTAATGAAGGGTCCGTCGTTTTGCTCGTCAGCTACGGGACGGCACGATTGCTCTTCGCGGGCGATGCCGGCATCCCGACGGAGTCGTACCTTGCCGGGCGGATCGGCCGTGTAACCGTCCTGAAGGTGGGACATCACGGGTCGCGCGGGGCCACGTCCGACCGCTGGCTGGACGAGCTGAGCCCGGGCGGCGCAGTCATCAGCGTCGGAGCGAGGAACCGCTACGGTCATCCCGCGCCGGAAACGATGGCGCGGCTGCGGGCGCACGGGGTCACGGTATTTCGCACCGATACGCAGGGGACGATCACCCTCACCATCACGAGTCATGGCGCGATCACTAGCAGCGACGTCCGTCATCACAATTGAGCGGTTCATCATGGAGCAGGAACGGCTGCACCCGGAGGCGACGGGGGAGCTGTCGAACCTGCTGTATGACCTGTGCCTCGCCGCCAAGATCATCTCGCGTCAGGTGCGCCGCGCCGGCCTCACCGACATCCTCGGCGAGTTTGGCGCGGTCAACGTGCAGGGAGAAGTGCAACAGAAGCTCGATGTGTTCGCGCATGATACCGTGCGCCACTGTGTCGAGCACACGGGGCGCGTCTGCGTCGTCGCGTCGGAAGAGGAAGAGCATCCAATTCCCGTGACGGTGCGGGCCGACCGGCGCAGCGGGAAATACGTCCTGCTCTACGATCCGCTCGACGGCTCGAGCAACATCGGCGTCAACGTCTCGATCGGGACCATCTTCTCGATCCACAAGCGGATCACCGACCGGCCGGGGCCGGGCTCACTCGAGGACTGTCTCCAGAAGGGCCGCGATCAAGTCGCCGCGGGGTACATCCTGTATGGCTCCAGTACCATGCTGGTCTACACCACCGGCCAAGGGGTCCACGGCTTCACGCTGGACCCGACGATTGGCGAGTTCCTCCTCTCGCACCCCGACATCCGCTGTCCGGAGGTCGGACAGTATTACAGCGTGAACGAGAGCCACTGGAACAAGTGGGCGCCCGGGATTCAGCGCGCCGTCGCGGCGTTCAAGAACGGCGACCCCGGGGGGGGCCGCATGGAAGCGAAGAACGCCCGTTACATCGGATCGCTCGTGGCCGACATTCACCGCAACCTGATGTCGGGCGGCGTATTCCTGTATCCGGCCGACAAGCAGGCCCCGCACGGGAAGCTTCGCTTGCTGTACGAGGCGGCGCCGCTGTCGTACGTGGTCGAGCAGGCGGGTGGCGCGGCCATCGACGGCACGACCGACATCCTCGACCTCGCTCCCACCGAGCTGCACCAGCGCACGCCGCTGATTATCGGCTCCAAGCGCGACGTCGCCTTCGCGCGATCGGTGCTCGCCGAGGCATGACGCACGACTGGGAGCCGCGTCCGCCGCTGGACGTCAGCGCTCCCGGCGAGCCGCCGTACACGCGCGGGATTTATCCGACGATGTACCGCGGCAAGCTCTGGACCATGCGTCAGTATGCGGGTTTCGGGACCGCGGAAGACACCAACGCCCGCTTCCACCATCTGCTGGATGCGGGGCAGACCGGCCTGTCGGTTGCGTTCGACCTGCCGACCCAGATGGGCTACGACTCGGACCACCGCATGGCCGAGGGGGAGGTCGGGCGCGCGGGCGTCGCGATCGACAGCGTCGAGGACATGGAGCGGCTGTTTCACGGCATTCCGCTCGACCGCGTCTCGACCTCCATGACGATCAACGCCACGGCGCCGATCCTGCT
>DASTDR010000692.1:0-31635 GCA_035710265.1 Gemmatimonadales bacterium
GGTTCGCGCCCTTCCATCATTACGGGAGCTGCGACGATTTTCGCGCCTTTGTGAACCGCGCGCACGAGCTGGGCGTCGGGGTGATTCTCGACGTGGTGTACAATCACTTCGGTCCCGACGGCAACTACGTCCGCGAGTTCTCGGATACGTATTTCAGCGAGAAGCATCGCACCGACTGGGGCGATGCCATCAACTACGATGGTGAAGGAGCAGAGGGAGTTCGCGAGCTCGTGCTGAGCAACGTCCGGCATTGGATTGCCGAGTACCACCTCGACGGCCTGCGCCTCGATGCGACGCATGCGATTTTCGACGACTCCGCTCCGCACATTCTGCAGGACATCGGCGCGGCGGCGCGCGAGGCGGCCGGGGCGCGATCCGTGCTCGTGATGGCGGAAACGGAGCCGCAAGATCCACGGATCGTGCGGGCTCCCGCGCAGGGTGGGTACGGGCTCGACCACATCTGGTGCGACGATTTCCATCATCTCGCGCTGGTCGCGGCGACCGGCAGGCGCGAGGGCTACTACAGCGATTACCAGGGCACGGCCCAGGAGTTCGTTTCGGCCGTGAAGTACGGACCGCTGTATCAGGGCCAGTTCTACGCCTGGCAGAAGCAGCGGCGCGGGTGGTCGGTATTCGATGTGCCCCACTGGCGGATGGTGTTCGCGCTGGAGAATCACGACCAGGTGGCGAACTCGCGCGACGGGCGGCATCTGCACCAGCTCACCAGCCCGGGACGCTATCGCGCGCTCACGGCGCTGCTGCTGCTGGGGCCCCAGACGCCGCTGCTCTTTCAAGGCCAGGAGTTCGGCGCGTCCGCTCCCTTCCTTTATTTCGCGGATCACGAGCCCGAGCTGCGCGAGCTGGTCCGCAAGGGCCGGGAGGAGTTTCTCGCCCAGTTCCGGTCGGTTGCCGAAGACGAACCGGCGGCGGTGGCGGATCCGGTTGATCGCAGGACGTTCACCCGATCGCAGCTCGACTGGTCCGAACTGGAGCGCCACGCGGAGCATCTGGCGTTGCATCGCGATCTCATCGCGCTGCGCCGGCGCGATCCCGTCCTGTCCGCCCCCGGCCCCCGCATCGACGGCGCCGTGCTCGGACCGCAGGCATTCGCTCTGCGGTTTTTCGCGGACGATGGCGCGGACCGGCTGCTCCTGGTGAATCTGGGGGTCGACCTGGTGCTCGAGAGCGTGCCTGAGCCGCTGCTTGCGCCTCCGGACCGGGAGCGGGGCTGGAGCCGAGTGTGGCACAGCGAGGCGCTGGAGTACGGTGGTCGCGGGGCCCCCATTCCTGAATCGGAAATCGGCGTATGGCGACTGACAGCAGAGTCGACGACTCTCCTCGCACCGTCCGACGCGTAGTTCGGACGCCGCATCCGCCGCAGCTGCCGGTCTACCGGCTCAGCGACGCGGAGCGCCGCGACCTGCACGCGCTCGTCGAGCACGAATGGCTCGTGGCGAACGGGATCGGCGGTTTCAGCTCGTCCACCGTGGCGGGGATCGTTTCGCGCCGCTACCACGGCCTGCTGGTGGCCGCTCTGCCGAACCCCCTCGGCCGCATGGTGATGCTGAACGCGTTGCTGGACTCCGCCGAAGATGCGAGTGGCCGGCGCGCGTTGCTGTCGCTCGAGCCCGGCGAGGCCGCCGCTGCGTCGGTTCCAGTCGCCCAACTCACGGAGTTCAGGCTCGACGGCGGGCTTCCGGTATGGCGCTACGCCGTCGGTCGGACGACGATCGAAAAACGGGTGCTGATGCCGTACCGTCAGAACACGGTCATCGTCCTCTACCGTGTCAGCGGGGACGCGCCGATCACGTTGCACCTCACGCCGGCGGTGCATTTTCGCGGCTATGAGTCGCCGGTTTCCGAGACGCTGCACGAGCACTATGCCTTTTCCCAACAGGGGACCGGGGGGGGCTTCCGCCTCTCGACCGCGGCGTTGCCACCGCTCCATCTGGAGATCGAGGGATCGTATCAGTTCATCAGCGATCCACGCCGGCGCGAGCAGATCGGCTATGCGGTAGAAGAAGCGCGGGGCTACGAGTTCCGCGGGTCGCTGTGGTCGCCGGGCACATTCGTGCTGCCCGTGTCGCCTGGCTCGTCCGTCGCGCTGACGGCGTCCACGGAGGATCTCACGGTTCTGAAGGCGATTTCAGCCGAAGAAGCACTGGGTCTCGAGCTCGAGCGGAAGCGCCGGCTGATCGAGTCGGCGCCTGCGGAAGTCCAATCGGAGCCTGCCGCGCAGCAGCTCGTGATCGCGGCCGACCAGTTCATTATCCGACCCGTGGGACGGGTGCGCGACACGATCCGCGCTGCCGCCCTTGGGGACGAGCTCCGCACCATCATCGCGGGCTATCACTGGTTCACGGATTGGGGCCGCGATACGATGATCAGCCTCGAAGGGCTCACGCTCGCGACCGGCCGGCATCGGGAAGCGGGATTCATTCTCCGTACATTCGCGCAGTACGTGCGCGATGGTCTCATCCCCAATCTGTTTCCGGACGGCAGTGACCAAGGTCTGTACCACACGGCGGACGCAACGCTGTGGTTCTTCCACGCGCTCGAGCGCTACGGTGAGGTAACAGGCTATTGGTTGCTGGTGGATCAGATACTCCCGACGCTGCGGGCCATCGTCGAAGCCCATCTGCACGGCACGCGATTCGGGATCGGCGTCGATCCGCAGGATGGATTGCTGCACCAGGGCGCCGAGGGCTACCAGCTCACCTGGATGGACGCGAAAGTCGATGGCTGGGTCGTGACGCCGCGGCGGGGCAAGGCGGTCGAGATCAACGCGCTCTGGTACAATGCGCTCTCACTGCTCGCGCGCTGGGAGGACGATTTCGGCGACCGGGCGAATTCGAGCAAATACAGTGACGCCGCACAGCAAGTGCGCGAGTCGTTCAACCAGAAATTCTGGTTCGAGCAGGGCGGCTACCTCTATGACGTGATCGATGGACCGGACGGGGCGGGAAATGATTCGGCGCTCCGGCCGAATCAGATCTTGTCGATCTCACTCCCCAACCCAGTGCTCGATCAGGAACGATGGGACCGGGTGCTGGAGACTGTGCGCGAGCACTTGTTGACTCCCGTCGGTCTGCGCTCGCTCGCACCGGGGCATCCCGACTACAAGGCGACCTATTTCGGCGACCTGCGCACCCGCGACGCTGCCTACCACCAGGGCACGGTCTGGGGATGGCTCATTGGCCCGTGGATTGACGCGTGGCTCAAGGTGCACCCTGACGATCGCGAGGGCGCCCGCGCGTTCCTGTCCGGCCTGATCGCGCACCTGCCGCAGTTCGGTGTCGGATCGATCGCCGAGATCTTCGATGCCCAGCCACCGTACACCCCGCGGGGATGCATCGCCCAGGCCTGGAGCGTGGGTGAAGTGCTGCGCTGCCTGCTCAAGACCGCCACCGGATAAAAGCACCACTCCGCGAGAAATTGATTAGCGGCCGCCCGTGCGGCATTGTAGGTTCGCACATGTCGAGCGGCGTTCACAGCGATCCCCAAGATTGGAGTGACCCACGGCACCGGTTGGGACTCGCCTCGGAAGAGCAGGCGATCCGTTACCTCCAAAGCCGCGGCTGGGATATCGTGGCGCACCGGTTTCGGGTTGGGCGAATCGAGCTCGACATCATTGCTCGGCGCGGCCCCCTCGTTTCCTTTATAGAGGTGAAGGCGCGGCGCGGGACGGCGTTCGGCAGTCCATTCGAGGCAGTCACGGGCGGGAAGCGGCGGGAATTAGTGAAAGCAGCGCGGGCCTGGATCGATCGCTTCGGGCACCAGTCGGATATCTACCGCTTTGACTGTATCTGTATTATCGACAATAAGTTAGAGCATTTGGAAGATGCTTTTCGTCCCGGTTGGCGATAATCGTGGTTTCGGTATATATTCGGGCCTCAACCAAGGAGGCTCGCCACTCATGTCGAGGTCAATCATGGCAGAAACGCAGCCCCCCCAGTCCCCCCAGTCAGCGAAGCTCACTGACGATCGCCGCAAGGCGCTCAACCTCGCCATTACCCAACTCGAGAAGACCTGTGGCAAGGGGTCCATCATGCGGATGGGCGCCGATACGCCGCAGGTGCGCGTGGGCGCGATCTCGACGGGGGCGATCAACCTCGATGCGGCGATCGGCATCGGCGGGATTCCCCGCGGCCGCGTGACGGAGATCTTCGGTCCCGAATCGAGCGGCAAGACGACGCTCGCGCTCCACGTGGTAGCGCATGCGCAGCGCGAGGGTGGCGCCGCCGCTTACATCGATGCCGAGCATGCACTCGATGTGGAGTACGCCAAGAAACTGGGCGTCGACATTGAAAACTTGCTCGTTTCCCAGCCCGACACGGGCGAGCAGGGGCTCGAGATCTGCGAGATCCTGGTGCGCTCAGGCGCGGTCGACGTGGTGGTGGTGGACTCGGTCGCCGCACTCGTGCCCAAGGCCGAAATCGAAGGCGAAATGGGCGATTCGCTCCCCGGGCTGCAGGCCCGGCTCATGAGCCAGGCGCTGCGCAAGCTCGCCGGCGCGATCAACCGCTCACGCACCTCCGTGATTTTCATCAATCAGCTGCGTGAGAAGATCGGCGTCATGTTCGGCAATCCCGAGACCACGAGCGGCGGCCGGGCCCTCAAGTTCTACTCCTCGGTGCGGCTCGATATGCGGCGCATCGGGCCGGTCAAAGAGCGCGAGATGGTGATCGGCAATCACGTGCGCGTGAAGGTCGTCAAGAACAAGGTCGCCCCGCCGTTCCGGCAGGCGGAGTTCGACATCATGTTCGACGAAGGCATCAGCCACGAGTCGCTCCTGGTGGACATCGCGGCGGAGGCCGGGATTATCGATAAATCGGGAGCCTGGTATTCCTACGGCAAGGAGCGGATTGGGCAGGGACGTGAGAACGCCAAGCTCTACCTGAAGGATCACCCCGAGATGTCGGCCGAGGTCGAGGCGCGGGTCAAAGAGCATCTCGGCGTGAAGGCCGCTCCCGGCGCGGGTGGGGGGGCCGGGGGGGGCGCTGAAGAGGACACGGCGTCGAGCGACGAGTGATCCTGACTGGACTCGCCCCCGATCCACGCAGACCGGATTATCGGCTGGTCGAGGTGGATCGGGGGCGTTTCGCGTCGCTTCCCACCGCCGAGTTGGCCATGCTCGGCCTCGCTGTGGGGGAGGAGATTCCGCCGCGCGTCTACGAGCGTCTCCAGGAGCTCGCGGACCGCGAGGCGGCGCAGGGGGCGGCATTGCGAGCGCTCAATCGCCGTGCCCACGCACGGCTGGATCTGCGGCGCCGGTTGCTGCAGAAGCAACATCCAGCGGCGGCTGTCGACGCGGCGCTCGAGCGGCTGCGCGCCGCCGGACTGATCGACGACACGCGCTTCGCCTTCGACTATGCGGCGGCCAAGGCTCGGCGCGGGCGAGGACCCGCGAGGCTGATTCGGGACCTGCAGGCACAGGGGGTCGAGCGCCGCGTCGCCGAGGACGCCGTGCGCAGATCGCTCGCCGCGGAAGGCGTGGATCCCGAAGCGAAGGTGCGCGCCCTCGTGGAGAAGCGAGCGAAACAGCTCGCCGGCTTGCCCCCGATGGTGCGCAAGCGTCGGCTGGTGGCTTTCTTGGTGCGACGGGGATTTCAGAACTCGGAAATACGGACGGTAGTCGAAGCGTTGTGAGGCGACCCATTTAAGTCGTATCCTGCCTTTCAGTTGCACCACCTCGCGCTATATTCTCCGCCATGAAGTCCTCGGAAATCCGGCGCAAGTTCCTCGACTACTTCACGGCACGCGGGCACACGGAAGTGGCCAGCGGCCCCCTCGTACCCCCCGACGATCCCACCCTGCTGTTCACGAACGCCGGGATGGTGCAGTTCAAACGCGTCTTTCAAGGCCTGGAACGCCGCGACTATACGCGTGCGGTTACGTGCCAGAAGTGCGTCCGCGCCGGCGGCAAGCACAATGATCTCGAGCAGGTGGGGCATACGGCCCGCCACCATACGTTCTTCGAGATGCTCGGCAACTTCTCGTTCGGCCAGTACTTCAAGAAGGATGCGATCGCCTACGCCTGGGAGTGGGTGACGAGCAAACAGTGGCTGGGGATTGATCCCGACCGCCTCTACATCACCGTTCATCACACCGACGACGACGCCCGCCATCTGTGGCAGCAGGTCACCGGAATCCCCGACAGCCGGATTTTTGGCCTGGGCGACAAGGACAACTTCTGGCAAATGGGTGACACGGGGCCCTGTGGCCCGTGCTCCGAGATCCTCGTCGATATTCGCGGGAAGCGGGATGCGGGAAGTAGGAAACGTGACCTCTCGCTCGACGAATTCGTGTCGGTGAGTGAGGAAGGGCAGCTGCTGGAGATCTGGAACCTGGTCTTCATGCAGTACGACCAACAGCCTGACGCATCCCGCATCCCCCTTCCCGCTCCCTCGGTGGACACGGGCGCTGGCCTCGAGCGGATCTCTGCGATCATGCAGGATGTTTCATCGAATTTCGACACCGACCTGTTCCAGTCGATCATCGGTCAGGCGGTCGAGATCGTCGGCCGGCCCTACGACCGCGGTCCGGCAGGCGCGCCCTATCGCGTGCTCGCCGACCACGCGCGCGCCGTCGCGTTCCTGCTCGCCGACGGGGTCTACCCGTCGAATGAAGGCCGAGGCTACGTGCTCCGCCGGATTTTGCGGCGGGGCGTGCGCCACGCCTGGTTGCTCGGTCGCCGCGAGCCAACGCTCGCGCAGCTCACGCACACCGTTCGCAATGTGCTGGGTGACGTCTATCCGGAGCTCGCCGCGAAAGAGCAGCATCTCGAGCGCGTGACACGCGCGGAGGAAGAGCGTTTCCTCGAAACGATCGAGGGAGGCTTGTCCCGGCTCGAGGAGCTGAAAGGCGCGAGCACGATCTCCGGGGAAGACGCGTTCAAGCTCTACGACACCTACGGCTTCCCGATTGACTTGACCCAGATGATTGCTGGCGAGCGCGGCCAGACGGTGGACGTAGAGGGTTTTGAGCGGGCGTTGGGTCAGCAGCGACGGCGGTCACGGGCGGCACGAAGGTCGGCGGCGGGGGGCGAAGGGCGGCAACGGCGGGGTGAATGGGTGGAGCTGAAGAAGCAGGGGGCGCAGAAGTGGGTGGGCTACGAGGCCACCAAAGCAGAGACGGAACCGATCGCATTCCGGCAGACGGGTGATCAGCTCGAGCTTATCCTCGAAGAGAATCCGTTCTACGCCGAGTCGGGCGGGCAGGTGAGCGACACGGGCGTGGTGCAGGGTGATGGCTGGGAGCTGACTGTCGAAGGCGTAGAAAAGGTCGACGGCAAGAATGCGGTGGTCGGCACGTTTGGTGAGACCTTCGAGCCTTCTCCCGCACTCGCGCAGGTCAACGAATCGCGGCGGCGCAACATCGAGCGGAATCACACGGCAACGCACCTGGTGCACGCCGCCCTGCGCAAGATCCTCGGGTTGCACGTGCGCCAGGCGGGCTCAGTCGTCGCACCCGAACGGCTGCGTTTCGACTTCAGCCATCACGGTCCGATCAAAGGCGATCAGCTTGCCGCGATCGAGGCTGAAGTGAACACCCACGTCTGGGAGAATCTGCCGATCGAAACGCGGCAGATGGCGTACAAGGACGCCGTGGCGGCGGGTGCGATGGCGTTGTTCGGCGAAAAGTACGGAGACCAGGTGCGCGTCGTGGATGTGCCAGGGGTTTCGCTCGAGCTGTGTGGCGGCACGCACGTCGGCTCGACCGGCCAGATCGCGCTGTTTCGGTTCACGCACGAGACCGGTGCGGCCGCGGGCGTGCGCCGCATCGAAGCCCTCACGGGGCCCGCAGCCTACCGGCATGCGCTCGAGCTTCAGAGCCGCCTGACCGAGGCCGCCGCGCTGCTCAAGACGCAGCCCGAGCATCTCGCCAAACGGATCGAAGCGATGCTCGACGAGCAGAAAAAGCTGGAAAAGCGCCTCGAGGAGCTGCTCAGGAAGGGCGGGGGCGGCGTCTCGGGCCAGGAGCTCTCGGTCCGGAACGGCCCGTCGCTCTGGTATGTCACGACGGACATTCAGGACCGCAATCAGGTCGCGCTCATGGTCGATGGCCTGCGCGCCCAGCATCCCGGCAGCGCCACCGTGGTGATTGCCCCCTCGACGGCGTACGTCGGCGTAGGGGATGCCCTCCTGGAGAAGCTGAAAGCGCCAGACGTCATAAGCGTGATCTCCAAGTACACTGGCGGGCGCGGCGGCGGGCGGCCACACTTCGCATCCGGGAGTATCCCGGATCCGGCAAAGGTCCCGTCGAGCGCGACCCTGGTCGATCTGTTCACGGACTACTGGAAGTGACGCGGGAGCAGGTCCTCACCTGGCTCGACACCCGCCGGCCGGCGCCGCCGGCCGGGCTGCGTGGCCGGTTGCACCGAGCCGTCGATGACCTGCTCCCGACGCCCGGCTCCCAGCTCCCGTCGTATCTGGCGCTGCTGGGCCGTCGGTTGCTCGATCGGGTGGTGAGCCAGCCGAATGGCGGCCGGGAATTGGCGCTCGATCTGCTCGCGGCCGATGCGTTCGCGACCTACGCCTTCGAGGCCCAGGCCGAGGAGGGAAAGGAAGCCGTCGAATGAGACTTGATGGTTCGGGTTTGCTCGTATTGGTCGACCCGGTGCGCACCACCGCCCCGGAAGCGGAGCGCATCGGACGGGAGGCGAAGGCCGCTGGTGTCCGGGGCCTGCTGATTGGTTCCTCGTTCGACGGGGCCGCGCAAACGCATTCGGTGGCGCGTGCGCTGCGGCACAGCGCGCCCGGGATTCCGCTCGCGCTGTTTCCCGGTTCCGCGATGCAGCTCACCGATCAGGTCGATCTCGTGCTGTTTCTCTCCCTCGTGTCCGGCCGCAATCCGCAGTATTTGATCGAGGAGCATGTTCGGGCGGTGCCGTTCCTCCAGCAGCATCCGGTCGAGACCCTGTCCACCGCGTACATCCTGATTGACGGCGGCCGCGTGACCAGCGTCGAATCGGTGAGCCAGACGCGTCCGCTTCCCGCCGACAAGCCGGAGCTCGCGGCCGCGCATGCGACGGCCGCGACGCTGATCGGGATGCAGGCCGTCTATCTCGATGCGGGGAGCGGCGCGGAGCGTCCCGTGTCGGTCGACATCATCCGCGCCTGCCGGGCCGCGGTGCCGCAGCGCCCGCTGTTCGTGGGTGGCGGCATCCGGACACCGGCGCAGGTGCGGGCGGCGCGGCAGGCCGGCGCCGATTTTGTCGTCATCGGAACGGTCATCGAAGAAGGGCCGCAGGGGGAGTTGGGCAAGCGCGGCGGACTCGGAGGACTGGGAGCGTTCGTCGAGGCCGCTCGGTGAGTGTCGAGCGAATCCGGGAAACCCTCGACGGCCTGGCGGCGCTGGCGGGCCGGGTCGCCGCCGAGCAGGCCGGCGACATCGCCGCGATCGTCGACCGGTACGAAGCCACGCTGCGCGGCGGTGGCACGCTGTTCTTCGCCGGGAATGGCGGGAGCGCGGCCGATGCGCAGCACGTCGCGACCGAATACGTCGTTCGCTACCAGACGAATCGCCCCGCGATGCGCGCCGTTGCGCTCACCACCGACACGTCGCTGCTCACGGCGTGCGCCAATGATCTGGGGTTCGACGAGATCTTCGCGCGCCAGGTTGAAGCGCTCGCCGAGCCGGGCGACTTGCTGGTCCTGCACTCGACCTCGGGCGAGAGTCCCAACGTCATCCGCGCCGCGCAGGCCGCGCGGGCGCGAGGCGTCGGCATCGTCGCGCTGCTCGGCCGCACCGGCGGCGAGCTCAAAGCACTTGCCGATGTCGCGTTGATCATTCCGTCCGACGACACCGCCCGGATCCAGGAGCTGCACCTCGCGATCGAGCACGTGATCTGTGATATCGTCGAAGATCGGTTGAAGGGATGAACGTGCGGCGTGCGGCGCGCGGCGTGTCGCGTTGATCGATCTCACGGGGAAGCGCGCGTTCGTCACGGGCGGCGGTCGCGGGATCGGCCGCGCGACGGCCGTGTTGCTGGCTCGAGCGGGGGCGAAAGTCGCCGTCGGTTATCGCAGTCGCAAACCCGCGGCGGAGCCGCACGTCGCGGCCGCCGTGCGTGGGGATTTGGGCACAGCCGCCGGAGCGAAGAAAGCGGTCGCTGAGGCTCTCCGCGCGCTGGGCGGCGCGGTCGACATTCTCGTCGTGAATCATGGAGTCTGGCCGGCGGACGACGTGCCGGTGGCCGAGCTGAGCGACGAGCAGTGGGAGGCGACGCGCCGCGCCAATCTCGATGCGGTGATCTACGTGTGCCGGGCTGCGATTTCCGCGATCCCCGCCGGCGGCACGATCGTGCTGGTGTCGTCCACCGCCGGTCAACGGGGCGAGGCGTTTCATGCCGACTATGCGGCGACCAAGGGTGCGGTCATTGCGTTCACCAAGTCGCTGGCGGTCGAGCTCGCCCCGAACGTCACCGTCAACTGCGTCGCGCCGGGGTGGGTGGATACGGAAATGGCGGCCAAGCCGTACGCCGGCGACGGACGCGCCCGAATCGAGCGCACGATTCCGCTCCGGCGCGTGGCCAGCGCCGACGATATCGCCGGGCCGATCGTGTTTCTCTGCTCGCCGCTCGCGCGCCACATCACGGGCGAGATTTTGAACGTGAACGGCGGCTCCGTCCTCTGCGGATGACTTTCCCGGCCCAGCTTCCCATCCCAGCTGAAGTCCTCAAGATCGCGCAGAAGCTCGAAGACGCCGGGTTCGAGACGTGGTGCGTCGGCGGCGCGATTCGCGACACCCTGCTCGGCGTCGAGAATCACGATTTCGATCTCACCACCTCGGCGCCGCCGCGCGAGGTGCAAAAGATCTTCAAGCGTACCGTGCCCGTCGGCATCGACCACGGCACCATCGCGGTGCTCGACGCGCACAACCAGCCGCACGAAGTCACGACGTTCCGCAAGGACATTCAAACGGACGGGCGGCATGCGGTGGTCGAATTCGGCGTGTCGCTCATGGATGATCTCGCGCGCCGCGATTTCACGATCAACGCGATCGCCTACCACCCGCTCCGGCACGAATGGCGCGATCCGTTTCAGGGCGCGCAGGACCTCGAGAAGAAGCTGATCCGCTCGGTCGGCGATCCCAACTGGCGCTTTCAGGAAGACTATCTGCGAATCCTGCGGGCCCTGCGGTTCAGCGCGCGGTTCGAGTTCCGGATTCACGCTCGAACCCTGGAAGCTGCCAAGGCCAATGTGCAGGGGCTGGCGCAGCTCTCCGCCGAGCGTGTGCGCGACGAATGGTTCAAGGGGATTCAGACCGCGAAGAAGGTCTCGAAACTCGTGGCGTTATGGAAAGACGTGGGTGCGACCAGGATTTGGCTGCCGGAATTGAGCGCAGGGAGCACGGAGCAGGGAGCAGTGGACAAATTGCCCCGGGATCCGGTGCTCATCACGGCTGCGCTGGCGAAGGACCCGGCCTCAGTGCTTACCCGTCTCAAGTGCTCAACGAAGGAGATCGAACGGGGACGCGCGATCGGGCATTGGCGTGACAAATATCCGGACGCGAAGGATACCGTGGCGATTCGGCGGTGGTTGGCGGCGCTTGGTCCGTACGCCGAGGATCTGCTCGCTCTGCTCCCCGCTCCCCGATCCCTGCTCCCGGCGGTCGCCAAGGTTCGGGACGCGAATCCGCCGCTCGCGCTCAAGGACCTCGCCGTGAAGGGTGACGACCTGATCGCCGCCGGCGTGCGGCCCGGTCCGGACGTGGGCGAAGCGCTGGCGCGGCTGCTCGATGAAGTTCTGGAGGATCCGACCCGCAACACCAGGGAATACCTGCTCTCCCGTGTCTAACGCCGTCCTGTATGCGCTCATCGCCGCGGCGGGGAACGTGCTCGGCGCGTTGGCGGTCACGCGGCGCGCCGCCCGCGAGCTGCGCGTCATCGAGCTGCTCGTCGCATTCGGGGCCGGGTTCATGCTGTCGGTCGCGATCGTGGAGCTGCTGCCGGCCGCGCTGACGCGCAGCGGAACGATTGCGCCGGGGCTGGTGCTCGCCGGCTATCTCGCGGTTCATCTCACACAGCACACCGTCACTCCGCATTTCCATTTCGGCGAAGAGACCCATCCCGTCACCGCGGTCGCCGGCACGTCCGCGCTGGTCGGGTTGCTGCTGCACACGTTCTTCGACGGCGTGGCGATCGCGAGCGCCTTCCTGGTCCGGCCCACGCTCGGGATCATGGTGTTCGTCGCGATCTTTCTGCACAAGCTCCCCGAGGGCGTCACGATCTCGAGCCTGATGGTGGCGGCGGGACGGACGCAGGCGCGGGCGGTCAGCGCGGCCGCATTGCTGGGCGCCGCGACGCTCGTCGGCGTGATCCTGACCGACGAGGTGGCCTTCCTCGTGCAGCACGGCCTGGCGCTCTCGGCCGGCGTCACGATCTATGTCGCGGCGTCGAACCTCGTTCCCGAGTTCCAGGGTAAGAAAGGATGGGCGTTGCCCGCAGCCTTCTTTGCCGGGGCCGCGGTGTTCTATTTCACCAAGATGCTGTTGGATGGAGTGACGTGACCGAGCCGACGCTGTTTCAAGGATCGACCGAGCCACTCGCGGCGAGAATGCGGCCGAAGACCCTCGACCACTTTCTCGGTCAGGAGCACCTGCTCGGTCCGGGCAAAGCGCTGGGCGAGCTCATTCGACGCGGGGATGTGGGCTCGTGCATCTTCTGGGGGCCGCCGGGATCCGGCAAGACCACCCTCGCCAAGATCATCGCCAACTACACCGACCGGCATTTCGAGCCGTTCTCCGCCGTCACTGAAGGCGTGGGGCGCGTGCGCGAGATCATCAAAGAAGCCGAGGAGCGGCTCAGGTATCAGGGGCAGGGGACCATCCTGTTCTGCGACGAGATTCATCGGTTCAACAAGGCGCAACAGGATGCGTTTCTTCCGTGGGTCGAAAACGGCATCATCACGCTGATCGGCGCGACCACGGAGAATCCGAGCTTCGAGCTCACGGGCGCGCTGCTGTCGCGGTGTCGGGTTTTCGTACTGGAACCGCTGAGGCACGAGCACATCCGGACGGTGATTCAGCGAGCTCTCGAACAACCGGGAAGGGGGAAGGGGGAAGCGGGAGGGGTACTGACGGATGGAGCGATAGAACTGCTTGTCATCCACGCACAGGGAGATGCTAGACGCGCGCTAAACACACTCGAAGCGGTGCTGAAACATATTGATGCGCCTCACGCTTCCCCTTTCCCCCTTCCCGCTTCCCCAGAAATCGTTCGCCAGGTGCTCGAGAAGCCGCTGCCGATGTACGACAAAGCCGGCGAGCAACACTTCAACCTGATCTCGGCGCTGCACAAAGCGGTGCGCGGATCCGACGTCGACGGGGCGTTATACTGGCTCGCGCGGATGCTCGCGGGCGGAGAAGACCCGTTCTACATAGCGCGGCGGCTCGTGCGCATGTCGATCGAGGACATCGGCCTCGCAGACCCGCGTGGGCTCACGATCGCGCTCGCCGCCAGGGATGCGTACCATTTCCTCGGCAGTCCCGAAGGCGATTTGGCGCTGGCCGAAGCCACGATCTATCTCGCGAGCGCGCCCAAATCGAACCGCGCCTACGCCGCATTTGGCGACGCCCAGGCCGCCGCGGAATCACATCCGGCCGAGCCGGTGCCGCTCCACATTCGCAACGCACCGACGGGATTAATGAAGGAGCTGGGCTACGGCGCAGGCTACAAGTACGCGTTCGATTCGGAACAGGCCTATCTGCCGCAGGAGTACCTGCCCGAACGTCTCCGTGGGAGTGTGTGGTATCAGCCGAGTGAATTCGGTTATGAAAAAACCGTGAAAGAGCGGATGACATGGTGGCTCGAGCTGAAAAAGAAGATGCAATCGACGTAGGTACTTCCCTCCCAAAGCTTTGACAGAGCCCGCAAACGCTGTGACGCAGATCGCATGACGCGTAGGGCAACCCCGTTAGAATGGGCCTCGCACGACGCTGCCTCAGAGCAAACCCGTCGAAAGACGGCGACGCAGAGCCGCGGGGCTAAGCGGGACATTCCCGTACGCCAGCCGGGCCGCCAGCGAATCGACTCATCGATCGCGGCGGCCCGTCTTTCGTTTCAGGACGAGACTCCTCGGTGGTGAGTACGACGAGAAGCTCGACCTGCTGGCGGAGGTGGGGGTGCCATGCTGTTCACGCTCAAGCTGTCGCGCAGGTTTGCCGGTGTAGCTACGGCTGTTCTCGCGGCGAGTATTCTCGTCGGTTCGTGCGAGTTTCCGCGCGCCACTGACTCGTCGACCACCGTCGACCGCGTCGAGCTGCTTCCTGTCGCTGTCGGCATCAATCTGTCCCAAAGCGCGACATTCACAGCCGTCGCCTTCAATTCTGCCAGTGACACGGTCGGTGCCACCCTGATCTGGACCGCCACAGGCGGCTCAATCACGGAGCTCACGGCGAGCGCCGAGCACGTGGCGCAGTTCTCGAGCTCGACCTGCGGCACTTTCGAAGTCATCGCCACGGCACAGCCGGGCGGCAAGGCGGACACGTCGAACGTGACGGTCACCTGCGGGCCGCCGCCACCGCCGCCACCGCCGCCACCACCGCCACCACCACCGCCGCCGCCGCCACCACCACCACCGCCGCCGCCGCCGCCGCCGCCGGGGTGTCTGGTGAGCTCGACGACGTTGCAGAACACGGCGTTCACCGCGCAGAGCGGTTCCTTCACCGCGCAGTTTGACGCGACGCCGAGCGCCGCGGGGATCAACGGCCTCACGGGTCTGTCGGTAGGGGCGGCCGGTGCCGCGACGGACCTGGCCGTGATCCTGCGCTTCAACCCGTCGGGACAGATCGATGCGCGCAACGGCGGCGCGTATGCCGCCGCGAACACGATCAACTACACGCCGGGCACGACCTACCGGTTCCGGCTGGTCGTCGACGTGCCGACGCACACGTATTCGGCCTACGTCACGCCGATCGGTGGCAGCGAGTCGACGATCGGCGAGGGATACGCGTTCCGGAGCGAGCAAAGTGCGGTGACCGCACTTGCCAACCTTGGGGTCCTCCAGGTGGCCGGCGGCACGCACATGGTCTGCGAATTCTCAATTAACTCGAGCACTCCGCCTGTGCCGGTCGCGTCGGTCGAGGTGACACCCGGATCGGCGACGATCGACGAAAACGGCACGATTCAGCTCACCGCGACGCCCAGAGATGCGAGCGGTAATCAGCTCGGCCGCGCGGTTGCCTGGTCGAGCAGCAACACCGCCGTCGCGACGGTGAGCACCACCGGGCTCGTAACGGGCAAGGCCCAGGGCTCGGCGACGATCACGGCCACGAGCGAGGGGCAGAGCGGGACATCGGCCATCACGGTGGTGCGGGTACCAGTCGCTTCGGTGACCGTTACGCCGGCCACGGCGACGGCGCAGGTGGGATCCAGTGTGCAGTTGAGCGCGACCGCCAGGGACGCGAGCGGCGCTGCGCTCGTCGGACGCACGATCGCCTGGTCGAGCAGTAACACGGCGGTTGCAACCGTTAATGGAAGCGGCCTGGTGACCGGCGTCGCGGAGGGCAGCGCGACGATCACCGCGACGACCGAAGGCCAGAGCGGCAGTTCGGCGATCACCGTACAGGCGGCGCCTCCTCCCGGGAGCGGCATGACTTTCGTGGGCGCCGGCGACATCGCCAATTGCGGTACCAGTACGGACGAAGCCACGGCGCAGCTCCTGGACGGGATTGCCGGCACGGTCTTTACCGCCGGCGACAACGTCTACACCAACGGGACGACCACGGAGTTCGCCACCTGTTACGAGCCCACCTGGGGCCGCCACAAGGCGCGCACGCGGCCTGCGCCGGGGAATCACGACTACAACACGAGCGGCGCCGCGCCGTACTACGCGTACTTCGGCGCCAACGCAGGGCCGGCCGGACGCGGTTACTACAGCTACGACCTTGGCGACTGGCACATCATTTCGCTGAACAGCGAAGTCAGCACGAGCGTGGGCTCGGCGCAGGAAGTGTGGCTGCGCGCGGACTTGGCGGCGAACACCAAGCAGTGCACGCTCGCCTATTGGCACAAGCCGCTCTTCAGCTCGGGCCAGCACGGTAACCTCAGCGGCACCAAGCCGCTTTGGGCGGTGCTGTACGAATACAACGCTGAGTTCGTGATTGTCGGCCACGACCACAACTACGAGCGCTTCGCACCACAGACGGCGGACGGCGTCCTCGATCTCGCGCGGGGACTCCGGGAGTTCGTCGTGGGGACCGGCGGGACGAGTCTCCGCAGTGTCGGGACACCCATCGCCAACAGCGAGGTGGTGAACGCCGATACCCATGGCGTCATGAAGTTCACGCTGCGTGCCGGTGGCTACGACTGGGAGTTCGTCCCGGTCGCCGGCAAGACGTTCACTGACCGTGGCAGCGGTACATGCCACTGAAACCCGACTTGGAGTCCTGACCATGACGTTCAAACACAAGCTGTCTGCCCGGTTGGCCCGGTTATGGTGGGGAGCGCCATCGCTCGCCCTCCTCATCACGGCTTCGTGCGATATCAAGGCGCGCAACGCCGTCGACCCAGGCCAGCCCGTACTCGACATCGTGCAAGTGTTGCCTTCTGCTGTGACCCTTGGACCCAACGCCATGGCGGACTTCGTCGCCGTGGGACTGACCGTCGGCGGCGACACCGTCGAAAGTGCCGTGAGCTGGAGCGTCACGGGCGGCCAGCTCCTGGAGACCACCAATTCCGGACGCCAGCATGTCGGACGCTACCAGGCGGGCACGCAGCCCGGCACGTATCGCGTCGTCGTCAGCGCTCCCTCGCCACACGTCGGACTGGCATCCGATACCGCCAATGTGCTCGTCACCACGATTCCGGTCGCGAGCGTCGTCGTGAGTCCGGCCAGCGTACCGCTCGACGTCGGTGAAACCGCGCAGCTCACCGCGACGGCGCAGGACATTAATGGCGCCGCGCTCAGCGGGCGCGTGATCACATGGTCGAGCGGGAATACTGCGGTCGCCACGGTCAGCTCGAGCGGACTCGTGACCGCCAGGGCCGCCGGCTCCGCGACCGTGACCGCTACCAGCGAGGGTAAGAGCGGAACCGCAGCGGTTACGGTCACGCAACTCCCCGTCGCCTTCGTGGAAGTGACCCCGGCGACTGCGAATATCGGCGTCGGCGGGACCGTGCAACTGACGGCGGTTGCGAAAGACAGTGCCGGTCGTATTCTCTCCGGTCGACCCATGAGTTGGATCAGCTCGAACACACAGATCGCGACGGTCGCGGCCGGCCTGGTGGCGGGTGTAGCCGCCGGGACCGCGTTCGTGGTGGCGAGTACCGAGGGGAAGAGCGACACCGCGACGATCACCGTGACCTTCGTTCCGGTCGCTGCGGTGACCGTCAGTCCAAGCTCGACCAACGTATTCGTCGGCGCGAACGTGCAGCTTACGGCGACGACGAAAGACGCGAACGGCAACACGCTCACCGGTCGGTCGATCAGCTGGGCGAGTAGCAACACCGGAGTCGCGACCGTGAATAACACCGGGCGCGTCACCGGCGTCGCCGCCGGCTCGGCGACCATCACCGCCACGAGCGAAGGGATCAACGGCACCTCGGCGATCTCAGTGCAGGCGCCCCCGCCGCCGCCGCCGCCCCCACCACCTGGGACCACCTGTCTGGCGCAGAGCGGACCCACCCTCACGGTCAGTGGCGTGCTCACCACCTGGGGGAACACGAGCATGGCCGCGAGCACCAAGGTCGATGCATCGGCAGCGATCTTCTCCGGTGGCGCCAATACGCCTGTGCGGATTGGCGGCGGTTCCGGGATCTGTTTCTTTGCCGGCGTCATCCACGGTGCCCTGCCGCCTTCGACGACATGGCAGAGGATGCATGACACCTACGCCATGGTCGTGGGTACGGCGAGCTCGTTGACGATCGAGAACACCCGGATCTTCGACTACGGGGATGGTCCGACCTTCGACGAACAGGGCGATGCCAACTGGACCGTCCGGGGCATGTACCTCAAATACATGCGGGATGATTGTATCGAGAACGATTTCCTGAATGGCGGCACGATTGAGGATTCGTTCCTGGACGGCTGCTACGACGGCGTCAGCTCGAAGGACTATGCCGGCGCGCAGGATGGCAGCAACAACGTCGTCGTCGTGCGGAACTCGCTGATCCGTCTGCAGGCCATGGATCAGGCGTATGGCGGCGCGGTCCCGAATCACAACGCGTTTTGGAAGTGGGACGGCGCGATCGCTCCGAAGGTGGCGCTGTACAACACGGTGTTCCGTGCGGATTCGCGCTCCCGGGAGGGCAATGGCGCCGGGATGTACATGGCGCCGCCACCCGGCAAGCTCGCCGATTGCGAGAATAACGTCATGGTGTGGCTGGGTTCGGGCTCGTTCCCGGAGACCTTGCCGACGACGTTCAATGGGAAGCCCTGCTTCCGGTTGTTGACGGGGGCCGAGGGGCTACAGTACTGGAACGACGCCGCGGCGCAGTGGAAAGCCAATCACCCCTGGATGCTGGTGGACGGCGGGCCGCCGATTGTCTCGCTGTTCTCGCCGGGGATCCAGGGCAGCACCACGTTCACAGGGACCGTGACCCTGACCGCAACGGCCGTGGACGATCAGGATATTGCCGGCGTGCAACTCCAGATGAACGGCCAGAATATCGGGCCGGAGCTGACGGAATCGCCGCTCACGAAGTTCACGCTCTCATGGGACTCGCGCGGTCTGCCGAACGGGACGTATACGCTGACGGCGAGGGCGCGAGACACCGCGGGCAGGGTAACGACGTCCGCGGGTGTGACGGTGACGATCAGTAACTGATCGGCGTTTGATGACGGACTGATGCTGGGGTAGCCGGCTTCGCAGTCAACGGACGTATTCGCTGACTGCGGAGCCGGTCCACCCGCCGACGATCAGCCCCATATGCGCGGGGCGTTGATCTCCATCCTGACAGGCCCTAATCCCTCATCGCAACCAAGTCTTGGAAGTAATGGCGGTCCATCCGCGGTACTAAAACCACTACGGACCAACGACATCCGCGCGGTGTGTACCACGCATGCCGCTCACATTTACTCGATCGAGCCGGTCCGCGGGGTTCCGGACTTTCTTGCTCGCAACGACCCTTGGGGCTGTTGCGTGCGAAATCACGCGCGTGACGCGCGAGTCAGCGACGATCAGTGCAAGCGAGGCAGCTTCATCCTTTTCGCCGGGGAACACGTGTTTGGACCAGATCGGTCCCAGCCGTCTGGTCAGTGGCGTACTGACCTCGTGGAAAGACACCACCCTGGCTCCCAGCACCAAGGTCGATGCGAGAGCCGCGCGGTTCGCCGGGGGGGCCAATATCCCGGTCAAGATCGGTGGCGATTCCGGGATCTGTTTCTCGGGCGGCGTCATTATCGGTGCTCTGCCTCCGTCAACAACGTGGAGCCGGATGCACAATACGTGGGCTCTGGTGGTAATGGCCGCGCGCTCGGTGACGCTCGAAAACGTGCGGATCTTCGACTACGGCGATGGTCCGAGCTTCGACGCTCAGGGCGATGTCGCCTGGAGCATCCGGGGCATGTACCTCAAGTACATGCGGGATGATTGTATCGAGAACGATTTCCTGAACAGCGGCACGATTGACGATTCGTTCCTCGATGGTTGCTATGATGGGATCAGTTCGAGAGCATATTCCGGCGTTCAGGACGGCAGCAACAACGTCGTGGTCGTGCGGAACTCGCTCATCCGTCTGCAAGCGATGGATCAAGCCTACGGCGGGGCGGTTCCGAATCACAACGCGTTCTGGAAATGGAGCCCCTCGATCGGCCCGAAGGTGGCGCTGTACAACACCATCTTTCGTGCGGACGCACGCTCCAGAGAGGGCAACGGCGCCGGGATGTACATGGCACCGCCGCCCGGCAAGCTGACCGACTGCGAGAACAACGTGATGGTGTGGCTGGGGTCGGGTTCGTTCCCAGAGCCCTTGCCGACGACCTTCAATGGAAAGCCCTGTTTCCGCTTGCTCACCGGGGCCGAGGGGCTGCAATACTGGAATGATGCCGCTGCCCAGTGGAAAGCCAATCACGCATGGGTATTGGAGGACGTGAGCGCGCCGATCGTCTCCCTGTTCTCGCCGGGGATTGTGGGTAGCACCACGCTGACAGGGACAGTGAAGCTGGCCGCAACGGCCGTGGACGATCAGAATGTCGCCGGCGTGCAGTTCCAGCTCAACGGTCAGAACCTCGGCTGGGAAGTGAAGGTCGGATCCCTGCTCACGAATTTCTCGAAGTGGTGGGATTCGCGCAGCGTGGTGAACGGGACCTATACACTGACGGCCACGGCGCGAGACACCGCCGGCAGGCTAACGACGTCCGCCGGAGTCACCGTCACGATCAGCAACTGACGCTGGGGTCGCGCTCGGCAGCGCACGGGAGGTATTACTGGCTGCGGAGCCGGTCGACTTCGTCCACGAGATGTGCGGCAAACGGCAAGGCGCAGGTAAGCCCCGGCGATACCGCGTTGAGGACGTGGAAGGATCGGTTGTCGCCCTCGTACTTGAAATCCATCTCGAGCCGGCGCTCGCGGATGTTGACCAGCTGCGCGCGGATGCCCGGGCGACCCCAGCGTCGAAAGTCGTCGGCGCGAATGCCCTCGGCCAGCTGGGACGCGAGGGCGACGAGGTGGCGGCGGCTGTACTTGCGCATTTCCTCCAGCGCCAGCCGCCGAAAGCCGAAGTCGTTGCGCAGGAATAGGCCGGCCTCGCGCGCGACGATGCCCGCGCACTCGGCCAGGCTGAAGCCGCGCACTCCCCCGTAATGCTCCCGCCAGAACGCCGGCGTGGCCGTTGGACCGAGCGTGGTGCGCCCGCCGACGTGGACCGTCACGTGGACGCCCAGAAACGGCTGCGCCAGGTTGGGGACCGGGTAGATATGGGTGCGGAACGGCGGACTCCCGGGCGTCGCCTCGAGGTACAGGCCCCGAAACGGGAGGATCCGGTACTGCGCACCGAAGCCCCAGTCGTGCGCGACGCGGTCGGCGTAGGCGCCGGCGGCGTTGATCACGTATCCGGGACTGAGCGGTCCGTTCGAGGTGCGGACGACGCCGCGCGCGCGGCCGCGATACGCGGTTCCGGCGTGCAGCGCGACGCCCGCGTCGCGGGCGTCCTGCACCAGGGACCGGAGCACCGCGATGGGATCGACCGACGCCGTGGTCGGGGAGAATAGTGCGCGCTCGAACGTGATCGCCCGCGGCTCGAGCTTGCGCGCCTCGGCAGCCGTGAGATCTTCGACGGCTACGCCGTTAGCGCGTCCGCGGCGCAGCAGCTCGTCGAGCCCGGCGAGCTCGGCGGCGTTCTGGGCGACGACGACTTTGCCGCAGCGGTTGATCGGCAGCCCGCGACTGCAGCAGTAGGCCGTGAGCTGGCGGTTGCCCTCGCGGGCAAAACGGGCCTTGAGGCTGTCGCTCGTATAGTAGAAGCCGGCGTGCAGCACGCCGCTGTTGCGCCCGCTCGCGTGACGGCCCCAGTCGGGCTCCTTCTCGAGCAGCGCGACGGAGGCGTCGGAGTGGCGACGGCGGAGCTCGAGCGCCACGCTGACGCCGATCACTCCGCCGCCTACAACGAGGAAATCCGGGGTCTTCAGGCTTGCACGAGCGCGCGTGCCGGCACCATGTCGCTGCGCCGGCGGCGCGGAGCGACGAACGTCTCCTTGAGTGCCTGCACGTTATGGAACATCGGATCGCGCCAACGCCTCAGCGCGGGATCCGCCCGTACGGCGGCCGCCACCTCACGAATGCCGTCGGCCACCGAGTATTGGGGTTCGAACCCGAGCACGTCGCGGATCTTCGCGAAGCTGACGCGGTAGTCCCGCGGGTCCTGCACGTCGCCGCTGATCTCCAATTGCGCGCCGTCGACGATCGACGCGACGAGCTCACCCAGCTCGCTGATGCGGTGGTTCTGCGCGTCGCCGCCGAGGTTGAAGATTTCTCCCGCGACGCGCTTTGCCGGCGCCTCCAGCGCCATGATGAACGCCCGGGCGGCGTCACGGCAATGTACGTTGGGGCGCCACTGATTCCCGCCAAAAATGGTAATCCGTTGCTCGGCGATGGCGCGCACCGTGAGCGTGTTGACCACGAGATCGAACCGCATGCGCGGCGACAATCCGAATACAGTCGCCAGCCGCACGACCACAGGCTCGACGTCGCCGTGGCGATCGAACAGGATGTTCTCGCTCAGCACGCGCGTGCGGGCGTATAACGACACCGGGTTCAGGCGCGACTCTTCGGTCAGCATCCCCTGCGCGCTGGCGCCGTACACACTGCAGCTCGATGCAAAGACGAGACGTTTTACTCCGTACAGGTTGCAGGTCTCGGCGAGGATCTTCGTGGCCGTGTAGTTGAGGTTGACCGTCTCTTCCGGATCGAGGTTACAGGCCGGGTCTCCGACGATCGCGGCCAGCGCGATGACGCCTTCGACATTCTTGACGGCGCGACTCAGGTCGCGGCTGTTGCAGATGTCTCCCTGAATGATCTGGAGATGTGGGTGCCGCAGCCCTTCGAGCCCGACCCGACCGTAGTCGAAGCGGTCGAGGACACGGACATGGTAGCCCCGGTCGAGCAGCATGCGCACCAGGTGCGAGCCGATGAACCCGGCCCCTCCGGTGACGAGAACTCGACGGGTGCCGTGGTCCGTGGTCGTCACGGGCCGCTCCGTTCCGGTCGCCGTGCTCGCCAGGAGCTCGTGCAGCTTCGCCGCTCCCGGGCGGTGCAATTCTTCACCAGTGACCATGCGGTGCACGCCCTCGACGGCATGTGCTCGAATGCCCGTGTCCTCGAGCCGACGCAGGAAGGAGCGCACGAACGAGGGATCCGCCGACGGCATCGCGACGATGACCTCGTTGATCCGATGCTTTTCGCAAATGTCCAGAGCGTCGGCAACCGGTCCGAGCACGGGCGCGCCGTTGAGCAACGCGCCGATCTTACTCACGTCGTCGTCCAGGTAGCCCGCGAGCCGCACGCCGCTGCGTTCGACGAGCTCGCGACCGACGGTCAGTCCGTGCTCGCCGGCGCCGACGATCAGCACCGCACGCGATGCCTGCCGGGGAGCGGCGACACGGTGTCCACGCCGCGCACGCTTCGTCGCCGCCATCTGCCAGCGCCTCACCGCTCGAATTCCGACACAGGCGAACAGCATCAGCAGAACCGCGAGCAGGATCGTGGCGGGACTGAGGGTCACGACACCCGCGATCCGTCCCGTCTCGAGGCCGGCGGTCACGACAAACGCGGCGACCACGATCGGAACTACTTCGCGCAGGCTGGCGTAGCGCCAGATCGCGCGGTAACTCCCCCACACGGCGTGGGCGGCAACGAGCACAAAGCCGGCCGCGCTCGCCAGCGCTAATGTCTCGCGGGTGCTGCCGGCGGCGGGCCCGTTCTCCACTGTCATTGCGATGACAATTGCTCCGGCTGCGCTCACGAAGTCCAAGAGCATCTTCACGGCGCGCCGTACCGTCCCGTGACGCAGAAATGCGGCTTCCATCGCCGCACACCACTCAAGTACGCTGCGTTGCGAACGGGGCAGGATGTGCGGTATGGGGATGGACATCGGACTCGGTTGCTCTCCTCGGCCGTTAAAGGGGCGCAGGGCGCATGACTTGCCGAGAAAGGGGGAGGTCACGAATTGTGCCAATCGCCGTCCGGCACCACACGGCGCAAGCGCAGCAAGGACAGGATGTTAGGGCGATCCACGTCGGCCAGCCGAGGGACCGCCGGGGTGACCTGCCAGAGAAGCGCGACAGTTTAGTTACGCGATCGTGACAGCGGTCACGAAAACCAGGAGGAGGGTTCATTACTCTCGCCACTCGGATGCGATTCGTTCACCTGCGAAATCGACTCGTCCTCGCGACGGCCGTCGTGATCTCCTGCCGATCGAGTTCCGGCCCGAGTGGCCCCGTAGCGTCCGTCACGGTAACGCCGCCGACGGCTGGCGTGCAGGTCGGCGAAGCCGTGCAGCTCGTCGCGGTCACCAAAGACAGCGCCGGGAACGTGCTCAGCGGCCGAGCGATCGTGTGGTCGAGTGCCAACGGCCTGCGCGCCACGGTGAGCGCCAATGGAGCCGTGACTGCGCACTCGGCGGGGGCGGCGACGATCACGGCCACAAGCGAAGGCCAGATCGGTACTGCGGTCGTCACGGTGACGGCGCGACCCGCATGCCTGGACCAAGCGGGCCCCACGATCAACCTGAGCGGCACCCCGACGAACTTCGATAACACCAACATGGCGGCCAACACGAAAGTCGACGCGTCCACGGCGCAGTTCGTCGTGCCGAATGCCACGGTGGTCGCGCACGTGGGCGGCGGCTCGGGAATCTGCTGGCATGGCGGCGAGATCATCGGCCAGCTGCCCCCGGCAACACCGTGGTCCACGATGCACGACAGCTACGGCATCGACGTCGATGGGGCGTCTTTTCAACTCGAGCAGCTCCGCGTATTCAACAATGGCGATGGCGTCACCATGGACGCTCAAGCGGACGTCAACTGGATCTGGCGGGATGTGTACTTCAAGTACATGCGGGACGATTGCGTTGAGAACGACTTTTTGAATAGCGGCACGATTGAAAACTCGTTCTTCGACGGCTGCTACAGCGGATTCAGTTCGCGATCCTACACCAGCGTGCTCGACGGCAGAAACAACGTCGTCGTGGTTCGCAACTCGCTGTTCCGCACCCAAGCCATGGATCAAGGATATCGCAGGCCGGGTCATGGTGGGTTCTGGAAGTGGGAAACCAACGGACCCAGGATCGACCTGTACAACACGGTATTCCGGACGGATGGCCCGAGCGTCGAGGACGATGCCATCATGCCACCGCCGGGCAGACTGCGGAACTGCTTCGGTAACGTCATGGTGTGGCTCGGCTCGGGCGCGTTTCCCGAGCCCGTGCCTACCGAGCCGGGCTGCTTCCGCCTGCTGACGGGTGCGGAAGGACAACAGTTCTGGGACAGCGCCGTGACGGCCTGGAAAAGCGCTCACCCCTTTGCCCTAACGGATATTGCACCGCCCGTCGTCTCGATGTGGGTCCCGGCGGCGAGCGCGACGTTGAGCGGAACCGTGACGCTGACGGCAACCGCGGTGGATGACAGGGATGTGGCCGGGGTTCAGTTCAAGCTCGACGGTCAGGACATCGGGTCGGAAGTGACTCTGGAGTCGCCCACGACCAAGTTCACGCTCTCGTGGGATTCGCTGGGCAAGTCGAACGGAACCTATACGCTGACGGCGACCGCGCGCGACACCGACGGTCACACCACGACCTCGACCGGAATAGTCGTTACGATCAGCAACTAGCTGCCAGCGAACGTCCTTGTATCACCCCACTAACACTCCCGCGCCGGGGCCCGGCGCAGGGGGGTGTGGGCCACACGTAAGTCTCACCATTGCAACAACATCCGCGACCAGAACGAGTCGGTGACTGGCTTGGCGCTTGCACATGGTGCAGGTCGTTATGGTCCACGATCCCAGGTCTCTCGCTCGGCGCCTTGGGCTGAGCAGCCTGGTCTTGGTCGGTACGAGTCTGGTGGCGACGTGCCAAGCCGACAAGGCCGTAGGTCCCTCGGGCGGCAGGTTGGAAGTGTCGCGCCAGCGGTGGGTCGATTCAGCGGCGCAGGGCAGTCGTGCGCCCAGAACGATGACCGTGGGGATCTCCAACGCCGCGGCGGGAGAATTGGGCTGGACTGCCACGCGTCTGGGCTCGAGTCCCTGGCTCTCGCTCGCGGCAGCGAGCGGAACCGCACCGGGGACTCTGGACGTCACGGCCGATCCCCGGGGCCTCGCGGCCGGCGTATACGAGGACACGATCGTCGTCCTGGCGAGGAGTCCTGCGCGCGGCGAGGCGCGAGTCGCCGTCCAGTTCGTGATCCACCCCTGCAGGCTTGGCCTAACGACTCTGAATGTCGAGCTCACCGGCCGGCTGGATCTGGCGGACTGCGGCGGGCCTCATCGCAGCGGAATGTTGGCCGATCTCTTCAGTTTCACCGGCACCGCAGGGGACAGCGTGTCGGTCGAGCTCGAGTCGGTCGACTTTACCCCCTATCTCATCCTCGACACGGCAGCAGCAGCGTCGGCGCCACCGCTCGCCGAAACCGGCCTCTGCGCGTACGCACCCGGGGCGTCGTGCCTACGCTATCAGCGCCTGCCCCGGACCGGGACGTTCGTCATCGAAGTAACGACGGCCGTCGCGGGTGATTCGGGCGCGTACCAATTGCGCCTGTTCCGTCCGCGGCCGCCGAGCGCGGTCGATTCGATCGCACAGCTGCATGGCGACTCGATCAGCGTCATTGCGACCGGGGGCGTGATCGAGGATTCGACCATCGTGCTGCGCGGCACAGCAAGCGATCCCGACGGCGGCGACTCGGTGCGACTGGAGGTCGAGATCCGGCCGGTGGACACGCCATTCACCGGCTCGCCGACGATCGCGGGGACATTCGTCCCTGCCGGCCGCCGTGCCTTCGCCCGGGTCGGCGTGAGCGATAACACGGCTTATCACTGGCGTGTCCGCGTCGTTGACCAGACCGGGCGCGTCAGTTCCTGGTCCGACTTCGGTGGCAACTCCGGGTCTTCTCCGGACGTGAGCGTAGCGATCAATGACGGCCCCAGCGCCCCAACCGAGCTCGGCCAGTTCAAGGGCGATGGGCTCGCGGCCATCGCTGTCGGCGGGCTGACGGATGAAGCGATGATGGTGATGAAGGGCACCGTACTCGACCCCGATGCGGGCGACAGCGTGCGGCTCGAGGTCGAGGTCCGGGCCGTGGGCACCCCGTTCACAGGTTTCCCCACTTCGACCAGCGCGCTGGTGCCGAGCGGCGCGATCGCCGTCGTCACAGTCGTTGGGCTGACTGATCACACGCTGTATCACTGGCAGGCCCGTGCCGTGGATCGCAGCGGGCGCGCGACCGCCTGGAGCTCGTTCGGGGACAACGGGGAGGCTGGCATCGATTTCTTCGTTGCTTTGCCCAATCCGCCCGCTCTTCCTTCCGCCATGGGCCAGTTCCGCAACGATGGTGTCACTGCCGTCGCACCGGCCGACACGATTCCCGAGCGCTCGATCCGCCTGCAGGCCATGCTCACGGACGTCAATGTCGGAGATCAGCTGAGACTCGAGGTGGAGATCCAGCCCGCGGGCACGCCGTTCATCGACGCCGCGAGCGGCTCGAGTCTTCCGGTCGCGAGCGGCGAGGTGGCGAGCGTCGTGATCACGGGCCTGCCGGAAAACACGTCGTATCACTGGCAGGCCCGCGTCGTCGATCAGAGTGGCCGCGCCAGTGCCTGGACGGCATTCAGCAACAACCCCGATGCGACGCCCGATTTCCATATTCGCGTGCCGGCGACGCAACTCGCGTTCATGGTGCAACCCGGCACGACGAGTTCCGGAACCGCCCTCGCCCCCGCCATCCAGGTAGCCGCGCAGGACGGGGAGGGAAACACGCTTGCGAGCTTCACCGCTCCGATCGCCATCGCGCTGGGGAACAATCCCGCAGGCGGCGCACTGGCGGGAACGCTGACAGTCAACGCGGTGGCGGGGATCGCGACATTCGCAGACATCCGGATCGACCGGGCGGGCAGCGGCTACAATCTCGTCGCTTCGGCCACGGGCCCCGCTCCCGCCACCAGCACCGCCTTCGGTATCACACCGGGCGCTGCCGTGCGGCTTGCGATCCTGACCCAGCCCCCCGACAGCGCTCGGAGTGGTCAGCCGTTTGCCCGGCAGCCGATGGTCCAGCTGCTCGATGCGGCCGGCAACACCGTAAGTCAGAGCGGCGCCACGGTCGTTGCGACGATCGGCTCGGGGGGTGGCGTCCTCAGTGGGACGACCGCAGTGCTGACGAATGCTGAAGGCATCGCGATGTTCACGAATCTGAGTTTGAGCGGCCTGGTCGGATCGCACACGCTCGTGTTCGAGGGCCCCGAGCTGGCGGGCGTGACCTCGAGCGCGGTGAACCTGTCGGCGGGATCGCCGAGCACCGTCATCATGAGCGCTGGTAATGGGCAAACCGCGATTGCCGGCACTGCGGTTGCCCTCCCGCCCGCGGTGATGGTGCAGGATGCCGGCGGCAATCCGGTGAGCGGTGTTGCCGTGACGTTTGCGGCTGGCCCAGGCAACGGACACGTGAGTCCGGTGACACCGGTGCTCACCAACGCGAGCGGCATTGCCGCGGCCTCGTCCTGGACGCTGGGGACCGCAGTGGGAATCGACAGCGTCACGGCGACGATCTCTGGGCTATCAACAGGCGCCCCGGTCGTCTTCGTGGCTACTGTGACGGCGGGCGCGCCTAGCCAGATGAGCGTCGCGGGCGGTGACAGGCAGGTGGATACGGTAGCCCAGACCCTCCCGACCGCGCTCGCGGTGCGGATCGCAGATCAATTCGACAATCCCGTTCCGAATATCCCGATCAGCTGGGCGGTGCTCGACGGGGCCGGCGCGGTCGATCCGCCGAGCTCGTTCACGGATGCGAACGGCATCGCCACCACGAATTGGACGCTGGGTACGGCGATGACCCCCACGGACAGCATGCAGTCGCTGGAGGCGAGTGGGGGCGGGGCTGCGCCTGTGACGTTCACGGCCTGGACGGTACCGGGCCCAGTGAGCGCGACGCAGACGAGCGTGAGCGCGTTCCCGGCGACGATCAGCGCGTCGGGGGGAAGCAGCGCGAGCACGGTCACGACCATCGTGCGGGATCAGTTCGGCAATGTGATCAAGGGTAAGACGGCGGTCCTCGGTGCCACGGGAACCGGGAACGCGCTGACACAACCCACGACGGCGAGCGACGCAAATGGCGTCGTGACGGGTTTGCTCAGCGCGACGGCGGCCGGGGGCAAAACGGTGTTCGTCGTCATCGATGGGACCGAGATGATCCAGACCGCCGCGGTGACCGTGGTAGCCGCGGACGTAAGCGCAGAGTTGTCGACGGTGACCGCGGCACCCGGCGTGCTCACCGCGAGTGACGGCGCGAACAGCGCGACGATCACGGTCACGGCACGCGATGCTTTCGGCAACCCGATCGAGGGCGCGGCCGTCGTGCTCGCAGCTACCGGAACCGGCAATGCGCTCACGCAGCCCGCGGCGACCACCGACGCGCAGGGCATGGCGACGGGGACGCTGAGCGCGACCACCGCTGAAAGCAAACTCATCTCGGTGACGATCAATGGGACCGAGATCACCGAAAAGGCGTCGCTAACGATCGCGGCCGCGGACGCCGACGCCACGCAGTCGACCGTGGTCGCCGCGCCGAGTCCGATCACGGCCGGTGACGCGGGCGCCACGATCACGGTCACCGCCCGGGACGCGTTCGGCAATCCGGTGGCGGGAGCGACCGTGGTGCTTGCCGCGACCGGTACGGGAAACACCCTGACCCAGCCGGCAGCGACGACGAATGCGGCTGGCGTGGCGATGGCCACGCTCGCCGCGACCGGAGCCGGCGGCAAGGTCGTCTCAGCGAGCATCAATGGAACGGCCGTCACCCAAACGTCCACGGTGATCGTCACGCCGGCCGGAGTCAGCGCCGCGCAGTCGACTGTCACGACCGCGCCGTCGATCATCATCGCGAGCAATGGCGCGAGCAGCGCGACACTCAGCGTCACCGCGCGAGACGCGTTCGGCAATCCGATCGAAGGTGCGACGGTATTGCTGGCCGCGAGCGGCACAGGAACCGCCGTGACGCAGCCCGGCGCGACCGATGCGAACGGCACAACGACGGGGACGCTGAGCGCGACCGCGGCCGGGGACAAGGTCATTTCGGCGACGATCGACGGAACAGGGATTGCGCAGACGACCACGGTGACCGTGACCGCGGCGGCGGTGAGCCCGGCGCACTCGAGCGTCACCGCGCTCCCCGGCGCGATCACGGCCGGCACCGGCACCAGCAGCGCCACGATCTCGGTCACGGCGCGCGATCAATTCGGGAATCCGATTCAGGGCACGACCGTGGAGCTGGCGGCGACGGGAGCCGGGAATACGCTCACCCAGCCTGCCGGATCCACGGACGCGAGCGGCACGGCAACGGGAACATTGAGTTCGACCTGGGCGGAGGCCAAGACGGTCTCGGCGACAATTGGCGGAACGGGGATTAGCCAGACGACGACCGTGACCGTTGTACCGGCGAGTGTCAGCGCCACCCAATCGACGGTCATCGCGGAGCGCGACACGATCACCGCGAGCGGCGGGGAGAGCAGTGCGACGATAACCGTGACGGCCCGCGACCAATTCGACAATCTGATTGAGGGCGCATCGGTCGTGCTCACGGCGACGGGGAGCGGCAACACACTGACCCAGCCGACGGCGACCAACCCAGCCGGCGTGGCGACGGGCGCGCTGAGCGCGACGGCGGCCGGGGAAAAGGTGGTGTTGGCGACGATTGGCGGCACGGGCATCGCGCAGACGGCCATCGTGACCGTGACACCGGCCGGAGTCAGTGCCGCGCAGTCGACGGTCGCCGCTACGCCGTCCGTCATCATGGCGAGCCAGGGCGCGAGCGCCGCCACGATCACCGTGACGGCACGGGATCAATTCGGCAACCCGATCCCGGGCGTCGCGGTCGGGTTAGCGGCGACAGGCAGTGGGAATACCGTCAATCAGCCCGGAACGACGACCGATGCGAACGGCGTGGCGACGGGAACGGTAAGCGCCACTGGTGCCGGCGAAAAAGTGCTGTCGGTGACGATCGACGGCACCTCCATCACCCAAACGACGGCAGTGACAGTCGAGCCCGCGGGAGTGGACGCCGCGCAGTCCACGGTGACGGCGGCCCCGGGGACGATCGGGGCGGGGAGCGATCTCGCGACGATCACGGTGACGGCGCGGGATCAATTCGGCAACGTCATCGAGGGCGCGACGGTCGTATTGGCGGCTTCGGGACAGGGGAACAGCCTGACGCAGCCGGCAACGACGACCGATGGGAGTGGTGTGGCGGCGGGCGCGCTGAGCACGACGGTGGCCGAGACCAAGATCGTGTCCGTTTCGATCAACGAGACGGCCGTTGCGCAGACGGCGACCATTGCGGTTGCACCCGGACCGGTGAGTGCGACGCAGTCAACCGTCGTCGCCGAGACAAGCTCGATCACGGCTGGGAGCGGGATCGCGACCATCACGGTCACGGCGCGGGATCAATTCGGCAATCCGATCGAAGGGGCCGCGGTCGTATTGACGGCGACGGGCGGCGGCAACACGGTCACCCAACCTGCGATGACCAACGCGGCCGGGGTGGCGACGGGGACGCTGAGCGCGACGCTGGCGGAGGGCAAGACCGTATCCGCCACGATCGACGGGACGGGGATTACGCAGACGGCCGCGGTGACCGTGACGCCGGCGGGGGTCAGCGCGACCCAGTCGACGCTGACCGCTGCGAGCGGGACGATCACGGCGAGTGAGGGCACGAGCAGCACCAGCATCGCGGTCACCGCCCGGGACGCGTTCGGCAATCCGATTCAGGGGGCGACGGTGGTGCTGGCCGCGTCGGGGAGTGGGAACACACTCACCCAGCCGGCGCCGACCGATGCGAACGGGCTGACCATCGGGACACTGAGCGCCACCGGGGCGGGCGCCAAGGTGATCTCCGCGACGATCGACGGGACGGGCGTCACCCAGACGGCGACCGTGCTGGTGACGCCGGCGGGCGTGAGCGCCACGCAGTCCACGGTGGTGGCGGCCCCGGGGTCGAT
>DASTDR010000693.1:0-36957 GCA_035710265.1 Gemmatimonadales bacterium
CGCGCGTACGCGGCGGCCGGCGCGCGCGACTCCGCCGTCGCTCCGCTCGCGATGTACCGGCGCGCGCGCGTCCTCGTGCGCCTGGGCGATCCGAACGCCGCGACGGCGCTCTCGGGATTTGCCCAACGGTTTCCGAGCGACACTGCGGCGCCTGCCGCGCTCTACACCCTCGGGGACCTGCTCGAAGGGCGCGACGACTGGCCCGGCGCGGCGCGCTGGTATGGAGAGCTGATCACGCGCTATCCGGCGGATAGCCGCGCCTCCATCGCGCGCTTCCGCTTGGCGGCTCGCGCCGAGAGCGCCGGCCACCTCGACAGCGCCGCGCGGTACTACCAGGCCGAAATCGATGCCGCTGGAGCGCAGCGCACCGCCGCCCGCTTCTGGCTCGGCAAGCTGGCGGCCGCGCGGGGCGACTCCAGTCAGGCGCGCGACTTTTGGGCCGCGCTCGCGCGCGACGACTCGCTCGGCTACTACGGGATGCGCGCCCGTCAGGAATCGAGGCTTGGGCCGCTGACCCTCGCCCCCCCTGCGGGACCAACACCCGCGCCGCCCACCGTGGCGGCCGGTCTCGCGCGGATCGACACACTGCTGCTCGCCGGGCTCGACAGCGAAGCGCAGGCCGAGGTGCGCGTCGTGCTGGCGCGGCCGCCACAGGAGCTGGAAGCGCTGCTCGCCTGGAGCGAAGGCTTGGGCTTGCGCGGCTACGGATCCGCCGCCGTGCGCCTGGGGTGGCAGGCGTTCTCCAAGGCGCCCGACGACGTCCGCGTGGTACGGGCGGTGTTCCCGTGGCCCAATCGCTCCGCGGTCGAAGCCGAAGCAGACGAGTTCGGCATCGACTCGCGCCTGTTCGCGGCGCTCGTGCGCCAGGAGAGTACGTTCGACGCCGATGCCCTGTCGTCCGCCGGCGCGCGCGGCCTCGCCCAACTCCTGCCCAGCACCGCCGCGATCCTGGCGCGCGGCCTCGACGTCACGTTCCATCCCGAGTGGATCACGGTGCCCGATTTGAACCTGCATCTCGGTGCCGCGCATCTGGCGGAGCTGATCAAGCGCTTCGGGCGCGTCGACGCCGCGCTCGCCGCGTACAACGCCGGTCCCACCCCGGTGCGCCGCTGGCTGAAGCGCACGGGCGCGGAAGATCCGGACCGGTTTATCGAACTGATTCCGTATCCGGAAACGCGCGGGTACGTGCGCAGCTTGTTGCGTAATCGGGAGTTGTATCGGGCATTGTACGGCCCCTCCTGACGCGGCTTGACAGTCCTCCGAGCGGGGGTCATTTCTAGCCCGTCCACAGTAGCCCGTAACAGACACTGCAGGAGGCGGATCGTGATCAAGGGAAAGGTGAAATGGTTCAATGACGCCAAAGGCTATGGCTTCATTGAGCAAGAGGGCGGGGAAGATGTCTTCGTGCATTTCTCCGCAATTCAAATGGACGGCTTCAAGACGCTCGCCGAGGGGCAGGTGGTGGAATTCGAAGTGAAGCAGGGGGACAAGGGACTCCACGCCACCAACGTCGTGCGCGTCTAACGCGACCCGCCTTCATTTCTGATGTCAGCCCCGGAGCCCCCCTTGGCTCCGGGGTTTAGTTTTCCCGCCATGCCGCCGCGCCCAGCGCCCCCGATCCCCGCCACGTCTGCCGGCAAGACGAATGTCTTTCTGGTCGACGGCTACGCGCTGATCTACCGCGCGTTCTTCGCCATGATCGCGCGCCCGCTCACGACGAAGCGGGGCGAGAACACGTCGGCGGTCTGGGGCGTCACGAACTTCCTGCTGCGGCTCTACGAGAACTATCATCCCGAGTACATCGGCTGGGTGCACGATCGCGGCGTGTCGTTCCGCTCGGCGGAGTATCCCGAATACAAGGCGACCCGCGAAAAGCTCGGCGAAGAGATGCAGCAGGATTTCGACCGCTCGCTCGAGCGCGTCTGCCAGATCCTGGATGCATTTCACATCCCCGTGATCGCGATCAACGGGTACGAAGCGGACGATGTCGTGGCAACGCTGGCGGCTCGAGCGGCCAGCAGCGACCTGCAGGCGGTGATCGTCTCAGGCGACAAAGACTTCTACCAGCTCATCGGACCGGGAATCGCGCTCCTCAATCCCGGACGCGGCGGGCAGGCGGCCGTGGAGGAGCAGTGGGTCGATCTCTCGAACGCCAGCGAGCGGCTGGGAGTCCCTCCAACCCAGGTGGTCGACTTCCTCGCGCTCGTGGGCGACAGCTCGGATAACATCCCGGGCGTGAAAGGCATCGGCGATAAGACTGCGTTGCAGCTGCTGCAGACCTACGGCGATCTCGATACGATCCTGGCGCACGCGGCGGAGATTCCCGGCAAGCGTCCGCGCGAGGCTCTCCTGGCCAACACGGCCAATGCGCGGTTGTCGCGCCAGTTGGTCACGCTGCGCCGTGACGTACCCGTAGAGCTCGATCTGGAGCAGCTGCGAGTTCGCGCGCCGGACACCGACACCCTGGCGTCATTGTTCACCGAGCTCGAGTTCCGGACGCTGATCCCCAAGCTGAACGATCTCACCGCTGTAGGTAAAACCCCACGACTCGAGGGTGACGTGGCAGCAGGCGGCGGGGCCGTCCCCACTCCGGCCCGCGCGCTGCAACTCGCCGATCCTCAAATCATTGACGATCCGGAGCAGCTGGCGCCGATGCTCGAGGAGCTGCGCCGTGCTCCGCTCATCGCGGTGCGCACGGAGCCCGGCCTCGTGGGCCTGGCATTCGCCTCGGCGCCCGGCCGCTCGTGGTATCTGCCGCTCGGGCACCGGGCTCCGGAGGGAGAATTCGACAGCGCGGCCCCGCGCAATCTGCCTGCGCTTTCGAGCGACGCGCTCGCCGGTGTGCGCGCGCTGCTCGCGGACGCGAGTGTGCGCAAGGCGGGCCACGACATCAAAGCCGTCTGGGTCGCGCTCGCCCGCGCCGGCGGGGGCCTGGCGCTGGCCGGCGTGGCCTATGACTCGATGGTCGCGAGCTTCGTGCTGGATCCGGGCAGCCGCTCGCATGCGCTGGAAGATCTCGCGCGCGAGCACCTCTCGGTCGAGCTCCCGACGAACCTGCAGCTCTTAGGGAAAGGGAAGGGCGGGACGACCGAGCGTGCCTACGCCGACGTCCCACCGTCGGAGGCGGCCCGCGTCTCCGGAGCGCAAGCCGAGATGGTGCTGCGGCTCGAAGCGGCATTTCGGGGGGACATCGAAGCGCACCACCTCACGCGGCTGCTCGAGGAGATCGAAATCCCCCTCATTCCCGTCCTCGTCGACATGGAGGCGGCCGGGATCCTGGTGGACCGCGAGCTGCTTGGGGAGATGTCGCGCGGCTTCAATAAAGAGCTCAAGAGTCTGGAGCTCGATATCTATCGCGCCGCGGGCGGCGAGTTCAACATCGGGTCGACGCCCCAGCTCAGGACCGTCCTGTTCGAAAAGCTGAAACTGCCGGTCCAGAAACGGACCAAGACGGGGCCGTCCACCGATGTCGAGGTGCTCGAGCAGCTCGCCATGATGGGGCATGAAGTCCCCCGGCTGTTGATGGAGTACCGTGAGCTGTCCAAGCTCCAATCGACGTACGTCGATGCCCTGCCCGGATACATCAGCCCTGCGAGCGGGCGCGTGCACACGACGTTCAATCAGACCGGGGCCGCGACCGGCCGGCTCTCATCATCCGACCCGAACCTCCAGAATATCCCCGTCCGCACCAAGCGCGGTGGCGAGATCCGCCGCGCATTCATCGCCCCTCCCGGAAACCTGCTGTTGATTGCCGACTACTCGCAGATCGAGCTGCGCCTGCTCGCGCACCTGTCGGGCGATCCGTCGTTCGTGGCCGCCTTCCAGCGCGGCGGCGACATCCATCGCCAGACGGCGGCTGTGATTTTCGGCGTCGCGGAAGAGAAGGTGACGGGCGAAATGCGGGCGCGCGCCAAGACGATCAACTTTGCGACGATCTACGGGCAGGGGGCGCTCGCGTTGTCGCGCCAACTGGGGATCACACTCGAGGAAGCGAAGACGTTCATCAAACAGTACTTCGAGCGCTTCTCCGGCGTACGCGCGTGGCTGGATAAGACCGTGGAGGAAGCGCGGCAGAAAGGCTTCGTCGAAACGCTGTTCGGTCGGCGGCGCTATATCCCGGAGCTCCGCGACCGCAACTTCAGCATCCGCGCGTTTGGCGAGCGTACGGCGACAAACTCTCCGCTCCAGGGATCCGCCGCCGACCTCATCAAAATCGCCATGATCCGCATTCACGCGGCGCTGAAGCGCGAGCGACTCGGGACGCGGATGGTCCTCCAAGTCCATGACGAGCTTGTGTTTGAGATGCCCGAACGGGAGCGTGCCGCTTCCGAAAATCTTGTAAAACGCGAGATGGAAGGCGTCGCCAGCTTGGCGGTACCGCTCGTCGTAAGTGTAGGTGCTGGAAAGAATTGGATCGACGCCAAGGGTTAAGCACGCCTCTTGCAGGAATTAGCCCTGTTGCTCACAATAGGGCGTCGACCCTTGGGCGCCCGGAGGGTACTGCGGTGAAAGCACGTGGCTTCACCCTGATCGAGCTACTGATCGTGGTGGTGATCGTCGGGATTCTCGCGGCGTTTGCGATCCCGAAGTTCGCCAACACGAAGCAGAAAGCATACGTCGCGCAGATGAAGTCCGACCTCAAGAATCTTGCAACGGCCGAAGAAGCCTTCTTTTATGATAGCACGTTCTACACGAACAGCCTGCCGGCGCTGAGCAACTTCCGCCCGTCGTCGGGCGTGACGCTGACCATCGTTGAAGCGACACCGGGTGGGTGGTCGGCGCGGGCAACCCATGCATATATCCCGCGCCAGTGCGTGCTGTATCAAGGGAACGCGGCGCCGCTCGCTCCCGCTACGAGTGAGGGTAAGATCACCTGCACGTAGAGCTGCCCTACCGTGAATTCAGACGCCGCCGCGAGGGGATGCGATTCGCCCTGAACGGCGGCGTTTGGCTGCATCGCCATAAAATCAACGACGAGCCGATGGTCCACCTGGTCAGCTCTGATAAGGAACGGCTGCTCGAGCTCGGCCGCACGCTGGGGTTTCACCCGCGCTGGCTGCAATACAAGCCGCTCAAGAACCCGGACACCGGTGTGCGAGTGCCCGCGTGGCATTGGGACGTGCTGGGAGAACGACTGAAGCTGCTGAAAGCGAGCGAGCCTATGTAGGCTCGTCGACGTCACGCCGCGGTGCCCGGACCCCAGGCCACCAATTCCATCGCCCCGCGATGTGCATGATCGCCGGCACGAGCACCATACGAATCAGCGTCGCGTCCAGTAAGACGGCGACCGCCAGCCCGAAGCCTATGAATTGCACCGCCAGCACGTTGGTGAAGGCGAAATTCCCGAACACGATGATCATGATCAGCGCCGCGAACGTGATCGTGGACGCCGTCGCGGACAGGCCTTCCATTGTCGCGTGGTCGTTGCGCCCCGTCTTGTCGAACACCTCTTTGACGCGCGTCAGCAGGAACACCTCGTAGTCCATCGAGAGTCCGAACACCGTCGCGAACACCAGCACCGGAACCACGACGAAGATTGCCTCGGTTGGCCCTTCCAGGCCGAACAGCTTCGCGCCATAGCCGTGCTGGAACACGAGTACTGTCAGTCCAAATGCCGCGCCCACCGACAGGCAGTTCAACACCACCGCCTTCAGCGGAACGAGCACGGACCGAAATGCCAGCAACAGCATGATCGCGGTGACGCCGAGGATCATGCCGATGATTCCCGGGAAGCGCGCCAGCAGACTCTCCTGGAGGTCGAGACTGGAAGCGGCGAACCCCCCGACCACGATCTCGGCCCCACGCAGGCGAGTGCCCCGCTGGATGATGCCGCGCACATTGTGCGCCAGCTCCATCATGCCCGTGTGCGTGACGGTGTCCGCCGCGATGACGTCGACGAGCGTCGTTCGGCGGTCGCCGCTCAGGTACGCATTGAAGAATTCCGGATAGCGCTCGCGCACGGAGTCGGGATTGCCGTAGAAAATCGCGAGCTGGAGCGTCGAGAGGCCCGGTCGCAACGTCGCCACGCCGCGCACCTCGCGTACCCGCGGGTCTCTTCGCATCGAGTCGCTGAGCGCTTTGAGTCCGGGGAGCCGTCGCCCCGAGAGCGCGGACTCGCCGTTGGGGAACTGGACCACGACGCGCAACGGTTGGATCACCCCACTGGCGCCCATGTCGCGGAGCGAGGCGAGTCCCTGGGCCGATTCAGTTTCGGGCGGGAACCAGTTGCGCACGGGCAGTCCGATCCGGATCTGCGTCAGCGGAAACGTGAGCAGCGCCACGGCGAGCCCGCCGCCGATGATCGCGCGCCAGGGCCGGTGGCCGAGCGAGCGGGCCCAGCGCTCCCAGCCCTGGGGGGTGTGAATCCGGGCGAGCGGCCGCGCGAGCCACTTGGGGCGGTCGATGTTGCGGCCCAGGATCGCCAGCGCCGCAGGGAGGAACGTAGTCGCGAGCAGGACGGCGCACGCCACGACGATGAGGCCACCGATCCCGACCGAGCGGGTCTCCGCCAGCGGCGTCAGCGTCAGCGCGGCGAATCCCACCACCACGGTCATGCCCGAGGTGACCACGGCCGATCCCGCCGTCTGAATCGTGCGAGTCGCCGCGTCCAACGGCGCGAGCCCCCGGTTCAGTTCTTCTCGGAACCGCGTGACGATGAGCAGCGAATAATCGATCCCCACCCCGAGTCCGACCATGGTGGTGATGTTGAGCACGAATATGGACATCGTCTGGAACTGCGCCGCAACGGCTACGATGCCGAGCGCGAGCGTGATAGCCAGCACGCCGACGAGGATGGGGAGCGTTGCGGCGACCAGCGCGCCGAACGCGAGCACCAGCACGATGAGGGTCAGCGGAATGGCGCGCCGCTCGGCCGCGCGCGTGTCCGCAGTGCTGACGGCGCGGACGTCGTAGTCCAGCGCCGGATTGCCGGTCACCTTGACGTCGAATCCGTCCACGCGGGGCAGGCGCTGCAGCGTGCCGTTCACGGTTTCGCGCAGCTGGGGCACGATCGTGCGGTTCACGTCGCTCATGCTGGAGGTGTTGATCGACGCGATCAGGAACGTCGTGCGGCGATCGCGGCTGACGAAGGTCGACTCGCCCAGATTACGGACCGAGACGACCTGGCTGATGTAGGTCTGGCGGGTCAATGCGGCGGCGATCGAGTCCAGGACGGTCTCGAAGCGCGGGTGCGTGTAGCGTACCGGCCCGTGCACCACGATCGCGACGTAGTCGGCGATCGGGTTGGGGAACGCCTCCCGGATCAGCTGGGTCGCCCGACCGGATTCCGATTGCTCGACGGCCGATCCGCGTACCGCAAGCACGCGCTGCACATGCGTCGCCTGTGGCGCCAAGAGCAGTGCCAGCACTCCCCACGCGGCGATAAACCACCAGCGCCAACGTACGACCAGTTTTCCTGGTAGCGAGATCACCTATGATCCAAATACATGGGGGCCACAATCATAGAGACGGGCAGAGTGCAATGCTAGCGTCGTGACGTCGCAGTTTCGCATATTGCTCGCATGGTGGAACGCAGACTCACGGGAATGATCGCGGCCGCGGCGGTGCTGATCACGCTGTTCATCTTCTGGGACGCGTTCCGCCCCAAGCCGCGGGTGCGCGCTGAGCCCGACGCGCCGCTGACCATCCGCGAGCCCGAATTGCAGACGGCGCCGCCCGCCGCCGTGCCGCAACCCACGACCGGCATGATGAGTCAAGGGACCGCGGTGCCCGCTGGCCCCGACGGGCGTGAGCCGTCCTACATCGAGCTCCTGGCGCGGTCGGAAACACGCCGCCGCATTCGGGCGAGCGGCACGAGCACCTACCTCGGCGAGATGATCGCCGAAAGCGGCGACTCGATGCTGCGCCGCTGGGAGAATCGCCAGAGCAATCCGATCCGCGTGTGGTTCGCGTCCACGAACGCCGCGAACTTCAAGCCGGTATTTCTCGATGCGATCCGGACCGCATTCGGCGAGTGGACCAACGTCGGCGTGCCCGTGCGGTTCGATTTCGGCGGCGATTCCAGCAACGCCGAAGTCACCGTGAAGTGGCGGATCCAGTTCGAAATCGAGCGGACCGGACAGACCGACGTGACCTGGGACCAGAACGGGTTGATTCAGTCGGCCGTCATCACGCTCGCGACGTTCGATCCCAAAGGCCGGCCCATGGAGTCCGACGACATCCGCGTCGTCGCGACCCACGAAGTGGGTCACCTGCTCGGCCTCGATCACTCGAAGGATTCGACCGACATCATGTTTCCAACCGCGAAGGTCCGCGACCTGTCGGACCGTGACGCGCGGACGGTCATGTTTCTCTACCAGCTGACACCGGGGAGTCTGCGCTGACGCCTCGCAGTATCACGTCCTTCCTGACCCACATCTCCCCGCAGGCACCGCTGGCGCAGGCGCTCGATACCCGGGTGCGTGCAGCCGAGCTGATCGATCGGTCTGGGCTCGACGCCGGCGCGGTGCGCTGTCTTGCCTGCGGCCACCGCTGCCTGGTGAAGCCCGGCCGCCGCGGTATCTGCAAGGTCCGCTTCAATAAGGAAGGGACGCTGTTCGCGCCCGCCGGCTACGTCGCCGCGTTGCAGTGCGATCCCACGGAGAAAAAGCCGTTCTTCCACTGCCTGCCGGGGAGCGACACGCTCACGTTCGGCATGCTGGGTTGTGATTTTCACTGCGGGTATTGCCAGAACTGGCTGACGTCGCAGGCGCTGCGCGACGCGCAGGCGGGCATCATGCCGTCCGACGTAACGCCGGATGAGCTCGTGGCGCTCGCCCGGCGCCAGGGCGCTCGCATGGTTGGATCGTCGTACAACGAGCCGCTGATCACCGCCGAATGGGCCGTCGAGGTTTTCAAGGTCGCGCGCGAAGCGGGACTGAAAACGGCATTCATCTCCAACGGGAACGCGACGCCGGAGGTCCTGGACTACATCCGGCCCTGGACCGATTGCTACAAGATCGATCTCAAGGCGATGGACGATCGGCGCTATCGGGAGCTGGGCGGCGTGCTCCAGCATGTCCTCGACGCCATTCGCATGGTTCACGAGCGCGGGTTCTGGCTCGAAATCGTCACGTTAATCGTTCCCGGTTTCAACGACGATGCTGCGCAGCTCACGCGGGCGGCTGAAACGATCGCCGCGACGTCGCCGGAGATTCCCTGGCATGTCACGGCCTTCCACAAAGACTACAAAATGACGGATCCGGACAACACGCCGGTCGCGACGCTGCTGCGCGCCTGCGAGATCGGGACCCGCGCCGGGCTGAAGTTCGTCTACGCCGGAAATCTCCCGGGTCGAGTCGGCCGCTGGGAACACACCTATTGCCCCGATTGCGGTGACCTCCTCATCGAGCGTCATGGGTACACGATCAGGACGCAGCGCGTCGGCGCGGACGGCCGCTGCCCCTCCTGCAGCCGGCGGATCCCGGGCGTTTGGTCGTAGCACTTCTCCTCCTGCTGATGCTGGTTCCGCTGCCGGGGCGCGGCCCCGGGGTCGGGGAACACGAGTCCGTGTTCGATCCGATTGTCGAAGGCGGGATTCGTGACGGTGTGTATCCGGGTGCCGTCCTGATCGTAGGGCGGCGCGACACGATCCTGTTCGCGAAGGGCTACGGGCGATTTACCTGGTCGTCCTCGAGCGCGGCCGTGAGCGTCGACAGCACGTTCTGGGACCTCGCGTCGCTCACGAAGGTCGTCGCCACCACGCCATCGCTGATGGTGCTGGTGCAGCGCGGCCGGGTGGCGCTCGATTCGCCCGTCGTCCGCTACGTGCCCGAGTTCAACAGTCCCGGCACCGGCGTGATCACGGTGCGGCAGCTGCTCACGCATACGTCCGGGCTGCGCGGCACGCTGCCGCTCAAAGACGCACCGGACAGCGCGACCGCCCTCACGATGGTGCTCACGACAATCCCCGTCGCGAAGCCGGGAACACGCATGGTCTACTCGGATCTGAATGCGATCCTGCTGGGCGAGATCGTGCGCCGCGTGACCGGGCAGCCGCTCGATGCGTTCGTCACGCGCGAGGTGTACGCCCCCCTCGGGCTCGAGCAGCAGATGCTGTTTCGCCCACCGAAGCGGCTGGAGAAGCGAATCGCGCCGACAGGTCTGTGGCGCGGACACGCCATCGCCGGTGTGGTCAATGACCCCAACGCCGCGCGGCTTGGGGGAGTTGCCGGACACGCCGGACTGTTCTCGACCGCGAGCGCACTCGCGCGCTTTGCGCAGTTCATGTTGCGCGACGGCACCCCGGTGCTGAAACCGGAGACCGTGCGTGAATTCACCAGGCCGGCAATTCCGGCCCGTCCGCACGCCAGCGCGCGCACGCTCGGCTGGGAAGCGCTCCCGACGGGCGAAGACGTGTCGAGCGCGGGGAAACTGCTCGGTCCACGCAGCTACGGGCACACCGGCTGGACCGGCACCTCGCTGTGGATCGATCCGGACCGCGATCTGTTCGTCCTGCTGTTGACCAACCGCGCGTTCGCTCCCAGAGCGCGTGGCTCGTTTACCAGGCTCAAGGAAGTGCGCGGGCGCGTCGCGGACGCCGCCGTGGGCGCGCTCGCCGGCATCGCCCCCTGATCATTTCAGCGGCACTGGCTGGTGCGTGGTTTGAAGGGTCGCTAGGTTGCCTCAAATGACGACTGCCGTACTCACCGCGGATGCCGTGCGCCAGGCCCTCCGTCAGGTCAAGGATCCCGAGCTCGATATGAACATCGTGGATCTGGGCCTGGTCTATGACGTCGAGGTCGACGAAGGCGGGCTGGTGCGGATCAACATGACGTTGACGTCGCCCGGATGCCCCGCGGGGCCGATGATCACCAACGACATCTACAAGGCCGTGCGCGCGCTCGAGGGCGTGAACGACGTCGATATCGATATCGTGTGGGAGCCGTACTGGACGCCCGACCGCATCGATCCGAAGATCCGCGCGATGATGGGGTTCTAGCGCAGCGCTTCCAGCAACGCGTCGCCCAGCGCTTCCACCTGCCAGCGCCGCAGCTCCGCCACCTGATGGAGCCCCGCGCGGTCGGAAGGGCGGGCCCGGGCGACGGCTTCCAATGTGGTCCGGCCGCACAACACTCCAGCTTCCAGCCCCAGCGCCGTCGCGACGCTGTTACGCGCCGCTTTCAATTTTTCCACGCGCCCGTCGAACCCGGCGTCTTTCTGCGGCCGGGCCCGGCGCTCGAGTCTGGGCAGCTCGCTCCCTGGAAGCGCCAGGGCGCGCGAGACGGCGTCCATGAGCGCTGGCCCGTGCCGGCGCGCCAGCGATGCGGGCAGCTCGCGAACGCGGCTGAGATCCTGAATCGACGCCGGCAGCGCGCGCGCCACGCCGAGCAATGCGTCGTTGCCGATGATGCGGAACGGGGCCTTGTCCTCGCGCTCGGCCACCGACTCGCGCCAGCGATGCAGCAGCCGGAGCGCGGCGAGACTGCGGGGCTGCAATCCCTTGGCGCCTTTGAGCCGCAGGTAGATCTCTTCGTTTCCCTCCGCCGGGCCGGTCCAGCGCAGCGACTCGAGCTGCTTGAACTCTTCCTGCGCCCACGCGAGCCGGCCCAGCTCGGTGAGTCGCCGCTCCAGCGCGTCCCGCAACGTGAGCAGATGCTGCGTGTCGGCGGCCGCATACGCCAGCATCGGCGGGGTGAGGGGACGCATCGACCAATCCGCTTTCTGATGCTCCTTGTCGAGCTTGACGCCGGCGTACTTCTCGAGCAACGCCGCGAGCCCGATCGCCGGCTCGCCGCTGAGCTGCGCCGCAATGCGGGTGTCGAACAGCCGCACCGCTCGAAAGCCGTAGTCGCGGTCCAGGACGCGCAGGTCGTAATCGGCGTCGTGAAAGACCTTCTCGATCCGTGCATCACCGAGGACGGTGCCGACCGGCGCGAGGTCGGTGACGGCCAGCGGGTCAATGAGGGCGGTCTGGGTAGGGCTCGATACCTGAAGGAGATAGATGCGATCGCGATAGCGGTGGAAGCTCGCGGCTTCGGTATCGACGCCCAGGCGCGGCTCGCGGCTGAGCGCGACGCCGAGCGCCGCGAGTTTTTGCGGCGTGTCGACGTAGGACCAGGGAGCTGTCACTCCGGCTTCCCTAGCGCCTCCAGGCCGGCCGCGATCTCCTCCAGCGCCTTGGCCAACGTCTTGTAGAATTCCGGATCGGGAGTGCTCTGGGGCGCTCCCCCAAAGGGGTCACCCGCGAGTTTGCGGGCGGCTCGGGCAGCATGACGGATGTAATCGGTGGCAACTCGCATGGATCGCTCCGCAGAGTTCGCGACAAAGATACGCACCGCGTTTGCGCCGTGCAGTCTCGGCAGCCGGCCGACGCCGCTCGAGGCACAGCCGGCGCTGGCCGGCGCATTGAGACTCGAGGCGCTGTGGCTCAAGCGCGAGGACCGCGCCGGCGGCAACAAGATGCGCGGGCTCGAGTTCCTGCTCGCTGGACCACGGCCGCGGTCCGTATTCGTCACGATCGGCGGGGACGGATCGAGCCACGCGCTGGCGACCGCACGCGCCGCGAAATCTCTCGGGTATCGCACTGCCCTCGCCCTCTTCCGGCAGCCGGAAACGGAAGCGAGCAAGCGCGTCGCGGCCGCCATGGCGGACAGCGCCAACCTCGTGGTGCGCGCATCGAGCCTGCTGACGCTCCCGTGGGCCGTGCTGCGTGCCTGGCGCGCGGCGCACCACCTGGGCCGGGGAACGCCGCACTGGATTCCGGGCGGCGGCGCTGACCCGCGTGCCGTTATCGGACACCTGCTCGCGACGCTCGAGCTCGCGACCCAGCTCGACGCTCCACCAGACGCGATCGTCGTCCCGCTCGGCACGGGTGGGACGGCGGCCGGGATCGCGCTCGGCGTGGCGTGGCTGGGGTGGTCCACGCGCGTCATCGCCGTCCGTGTCGCCCCTCGACTCGTTGCGAATCGCTGGCGCACGCTGCGGCTCGCGCGTCGGGCGGCGTCGCTGATCCGTCAGGCCGGCATCGCGTTCGGTGTGCCACGTGCTTCGATTCGGGTCGATATCGTAAATGGGATGGGGCCTGGCTATGGCCATCCAACAGCGGAGGGAGAACGGGCACGCGGGTTCGCGGAGCCATTCGGGATCCGACTCGACCCGACGTACGGTGCGAAGGCTTTCAGTGTGATGTTGTCGCCCACATATCACGCCCCACGCACCGTTTTTTGGCATACATTCGCGTGGCCATGAACAAGACCGCGGTGCTGTTCATTCACGGATTCCCTTTCGACCACTCGATGTGGCGACATCAGCTCCAGGGGCTCTCGAAGTGGCGCTGCCTGGCGCCCGACTTGCGGGGCGCCGGAGGATCGGAGCCGATCGCGGATGCGAGCCAGTACTCCATGGCCCGATATGCCGGCGATCTCATCGCGCTGCTGGACCAGCACCGTGTCGATCCCGTCATTGTCTGCGGCCTCTCGATGGGCGGTTACATCGCGTTCGAGCTAATGCGGCAGATTCCCGCGCGCGTGCGCGCGCTGATTTTGTGCAACACCAAGTCAGCTGCGGATACGGCGGAAGCCAGGCGTGGGCGGGATACTCTGGCGGAGAAAGCCCGCACGCGGGGGGCAGCGGCTGTCGCGGAAGAGCTGATCCCGAAGGTGCTGGCGAAGCGGACCCGTGAAGGACAACCGGCCATCGTTCGCGAAGTCAAAGACCTGATCGAGCGCCAGCCCGTTGCGGGCATCGTGGGTGCGCTCCACGCGCTGCGCGAGCGTCCTGATTCGACGCCGCTGCTCGGAACGATCCGGGTGCCGACCCTCGTAATCGCCGGCGACGATGATCAGATCACGCCGGCCGCCGGGATGCGGGAGATGGCGACCGCTATCGCGGACGCCCGGTTTGAAATGATTGCGGATGCCGGGCATCTCACGCCGCTGGAGCAACCCGCAGCGGTGAATGAAACAGTGACGAGTTTTCTGGAGCGGGTGAGCTAGGAGCCTTTGCGTTGCGGCTTGCCGGGCGGGTTCTCACTCTGGAAAACGTCCCGGTTCTTGGCGATGTAATCCTTCCACTGCGGCGGGGTGTCTTCTTCGGGAAAGATCGCCGTGACCGGGCACTCCGGTTCGCATGCGCCGCAATCGATGCACTCGTCGGGGTGGATGTACAGCATGTCCGGGCCTTCGTAGATGCAATCCACCGGACAGACGTCCACGCAGGAGCGGTCTTTGACGTTGATGCACGGTTCGGCGATGATGTACGGCATTCCGTTTCTTTCCCTAGGGGACGAAACGCAAACCTAGACTGACGCTTACCTCAGTCAAGGGCGCTCACTGGAACGGGAATCGACGCCAGGGCGGTCAGCGCGGCGATGAGGACGACGTATTCGAGCAATGTCCGGCGATCTGGCTCAGCCGGGGCGTCGCGGCGCGCGGCCGCTACACCTGCGAAGATCAGCAAGAGCACGAGCAGTCCCTTGGTGCTGATGACCCAGGCGCCCGCGATCGCGGCGACCGCGATCCAGCGCTGCCGCCTGGAGAGAGCCTTGAATCCATGCGCGCCATCGAGCTGCCACACCGGCGTGAGATTGAACAGGTTGATCCAGGCCCCGATCTCGGCCAGCGCGCCCCACGCCGGGAGAGCCGTCACAGCGTAGACGACGTAACAGACCAACGCCGCGGCCAGGCCCCAGATCGGACCCGCCAAGCCCACCCGGGCTTGAGCGACGACGTCCGTGGGATAGAACCGGCTGCGAATCACCGCCCCGATGCCGGGCAGGAACATCGGCGCGCTCGCGGGGATCCCGTAGTGGCGCAGCATCGCGACGTGACCCATTTCGTGGACGTAGATCGACGCCACGACGCCAAACGCCCACTTCCAGCCGAATGCCTGCCAGTAGACACCCAGCGATAGGACCATCGAGAACAAGGTCCCGGCTTTCGTAAAGCCGAGCAGCAGCAGCTTGCCCTTGGTGAGCAGGAACGCGATGACGACCTTGAACTTCCACAGGAATAGCGCGACGGCGCCGAGCACACCGAGCCGGCGAGTCCAGTCAGGTCGTTGCTGTTGGGTCCCGGCGGTGGGACCTTTGCGACCGAGCTCGGCAATGCGAGTGGAGACGCTGGTGTACTGGCCGCTGTTGGGCGGCAACAGATCGAGCGCCGAGCGCCACGCGACCAGCGCCTCCGTGAAGCGGCCGGCGCGCTCATGCTCCTCCGCCTCCGCCGCCAGCTGTTTGAGGCTACTGGAAAACCGCAGCCAGCCACAGGACGGGCAGGAGAGCAGCGCCGCGGCCACCTCCGTACCGCAGCGCGGGCAAACCAGCGCAATCGTTGTTTCTACGCTGGTGCCCCAGCCCCGCGCGCCGCGACCTGATGCGGTCCCGTCACGGAGAGCTCAACTCTACGATTCAGCTTCCACGCTTCGTACAACGCAAATCCGATGATGAGAATCCCGATGACGTTTTCGATGCCGGCCAGGAACGGGAGCGCGTACAGGAATCCGATCAATAGCACGATCGCGAACAGCGCCCCGAGCGCGCTCGGACTGGAAGTGCTCGCCGCTGTCTCCGCCGACTCCTTGCTGAGCACGACGCTGTCCTTGGCAAGCGTAGCCGTGGCCGTGGAATCGAGCGAGGCCGTTTGCGCAACCCGTTCGCGCACGCCTTCGATGACGTAGGGAACGTACGACGACACGATCGCGGTGTACGTGAGGACGATCGCGAGCGCCTGATAACGCCAGCCGCCGCGGCCATTCGAGCCCTTCCGGACTGCCCCGCCGACGACCAGTCCGACGACGACGGCAAGAATGCCCCACTGATAGTCGGTCAGTTTGAGCACGATGTACCAGAGCAGCGAGCATGCGACCATCGCCAGCACCCCAAGGGCAACGGCCTTCCCCATTCGCCCGGCGGCGCCTCCTCGGTTCCATTCATCCTCGACAGCGCGGCGGCAGTTTTCGCACACCACCTGGCCGTTCGCGACGAAATAGCTATCGGAAAGGGTGTTATGGCACAGCGAGCACGAGAGCGACCCGGGCTGCGAGCCTGGAGCGGGTTCGGCGCGGTCGAATTGGATGTTGTCAGCCACTGGTGTCTCCAAATGAAATGGCGCCGCCACTATTGTATGTGGTCCGAGCTTGTGCAATAGGTACGCACGAGTATCATAGATACTTGTGGGTATCACACAGCACCGGCGCACGGTCGAAACCCGCGGCTTACTGATCTCGGCGGGGCTGGAGTTGTTCGCTGATCGCGGCTTTGAGCTCGCCACGCTCGACGAAGTGGCGTTCGCGGCCGGGTTTACGAAGGGCGCGATCTATCGGCACTTTCCTTCCAAGGGTGCCTTCCTCCTGGCGTTATTCGAACAGTATGCGGCGGTCGCCCGCGCTGGAGCGGGGGCGCGCCAGGCACGCTGGTTCATTCCCCTCACCCTGCACTTTGCGGCTCAGGCCGTACGGGATCCCCTGCTGCGGCGCCGGTTCGCGATCGTCCTGTCCGAGGCGCCGGACGGCACGACGCCGGAAAGTCACCTCTTGAGGGCACTGGCTCGCATATGGCCCGCCTGATTGATCTTTCCCATGAAATCGAGCACGGGATGGTCACCTACCGTGGCCTCCCGGTACCCACGATCAGCGACTGGTTGTCTCGAGAGGCGTCGGCAACCCGCTACGCCCCGGGGACGACCTTTCAGATTGGCAAGATCGACATGCTCGCCAACACGGGCACCTATATCGATGCGCCCTTCCATCGTTATGCGGATGGCGCCGACGTGGCCGGGTACGCGCTCGCAGCCGTGGCCGACTTGCCTGGGGTCGTGGTCCGAGTGCAGGACGAGTCGGGGCGGGGGCGGGGGCGGGGGCGGCCGATCGACATCGAGGTGTTCAAACGCCTGGACGTGAAGGGCAAAGCGGTGCTGGTGCACACGGCGTGGGATCGTCATTGGCGCACTGATACCTACGCCGGCGGGCAGCATCCGTTCGTGACACGCGCCGCCGCCCAGCACCTGGCCGACGCCGGTGCGGCGCTCGTCGGCATCGACTCCCTCAATATTGACGACGATAAAGACGGAGCCCGTCCTGCGCATACAATCCTGCTCGGCGCGGGAGTCGCCATCGTCGAGCACATGACCAACCTTGAGTCATTGCCGGAGACGGCGTTCCGATTCTTCGCCGTTCCACCAAGGGTGAAAGGGATGGGTAGCTTTCCGGTCCGCGCCTTCGCCCTAATTCCTAATCCCTAATCTCTGTTTAGTTCGCAATCGCACGCACCACGTGCGTCAGCCCGTGGACCACGCGCGCCATGCGGCCGAAATCCAACTTGTCCGCAGTGTCTTCCGTGGTGTGGTAAAAGGGATTTCGGTATGGGGCCGTGTCCGTGATCATGATCGCGGGATAGCCCTCGCGCCAAAACGCCCAGTGATCGGACCACCACACGCCGGGGACCCACGAGGGGGCCGCCGCGCCTTGCGTCGGCAGCGTCGCGTGCGCTCGGAACGCGCTGATGGCCTGAACGAGCAGCGGGCGCGAGCTGAGATTCGAGACGAACCCGATGAAATCCCCTACGTCTGGATACGCCAGGTTCAACGGAAACGGGTAGCGCTGGCTGCCCTTCTCCGTGTCGAAATAGCCGATCGATTCGATCGACAGCATGGCGACGATCTGGTCGTTACGGGCGCGTGCGGCAGTGGCGTAATGCCGGCTTCCCATGTTCGCGGTGGGGAATGAGGGCGGTTCTTCGTTCGGGAAGAATACGAACCGGATCGTGCGCGACTGACGCTCAGCGGCAAAGACGCGCGCCAGCTCCAGGACGCCAGCTACGCCGCTTGCATTGTCGTCGGCACCGGGCGCGTCTTCTGCCGTGTCGTAGTGTGCCCCGAGAATCACGACCTCCTGCGGGCGGTTCACGCCGGGTAGCGTCGCCTCGATGTTGCGATATGGCCGGTTGTAGGCCTCGAACTCATGCGACACGACTTGATAGCCCAGGTCCTTCAGGGTTCGCTCGATGTACGCCGCGGCCCGGTACACGTTCGTCCAGTCCTGCCGGCCCCGAGCCCCGATCGTATGCGCGAGAAACCGGACGTGCCCCTCGAGCGCGGTACGCATCGCGTCCTGATTGGGTGTGAGCGGCGGCAGGGGGCCGGTGAAGGCCGGTCCCGGCATCCGCACCGTGAAGAACCAGATAAGGAGAAAGAGCATCGGCAACAGGCTGGCGAGTACGAGCATCCGGATCCGCCCCGAGCGAGTGCGGGGAACGATGGCCACGCGCATCGGGGTAAGATAACTTCCAATCGATTCCCTCTCGGAGTTTCAGATGGCCGTCCGCCGTTGCCTGCTGATCGCTCTGTGTCTGCTTCCGACGTCTCTACTCGCTCAGCGTACTCAAAAGCCTCCGCTGTACGGACGCCACTGGGTCGCGATCACCGGCAAGCCGCTCGGCGCCACCGCCGGCGCCATGATGTTCCAAAAGGGCGGCAATGCCGTGGACGCCGCCTGCGCGATGCTGGCGGCGGTCTCCACGATGTGGGACGTGCTGTCGTGGGGCGGTGAAACGCAGGCCCTGATTTACAATCCTCAGACAAAGAAAGTCATCGCCATCAACGCCCTCGGCGTCGCACCGACGGGGGCCACGGCCGATTTCTATCGCTCGAAGGGCATGCACTTCCCGCCCGAGTACGGTCCGCTCTCCGCGATTACGCCCGGCACGCCGGGCGGACTCATGGTCATGCTCGCGGATTACGGCAAGCTCAGTCTGCGCGAAGTGCTCGAGCCCGCGATTCGGATGGCGGACGGCTACCCGATCGATGCGGAGACCGCGAATTCGATCGAGCGCCAGAAGCGCTGGCTCAAGCAATGGCGCTACTCGCGCACCGTGATGCTGCCGCACGCGGGCGAGAAGCGCGAAGCGCCCGAAGCGGGCGAGATCTTCCGTCAGGCTGATCTCGCGGCGACGCTGCGCAAATTGGTCGACGCCGAGCAACAGGCGTTGCGCCGCGGCAAGACGCGGCGCGAGGCGATCATGGCGGCGTACGAGCGATTTTATCGAGGCGACATCGCCCAGGAATTCGTGCGCGGCTTTCAGGAGGATGGCGGTTTGATCACGCTCGAGGATCTCGCGAATTGGCGCGTCAAGACCGAAGAGCCGGTTATGACGACGTATCGCGGCATCGATGTCTACAAGCTGCAGCCCTGGACCCAGGGGCCGGCGATGCTGCAGGCGTTGAACATCCTCGAGAACTTCGATCTCAAGTCGATGGGCTACAACAGCACGCGCTACATCCACACGCTGTATCAGACGATGAACCTGGCCTTCGCCGATCGCGATTTCTATTACGGGGATCCGGCCGTCGGACCCGAGGAGCCGATTCGCGGGCTGCTTTCCAAGGACTACGCAAAACAGCGCGCCCAGCTGATCAATCCGGATCGCAACGACCCCGACATCAAACCCGGCGATCCGTATCCATTTCAAGGCGGGACCAATCCGTATCTGCCGCTACTCCAGCGCTGGACGTCGCAGCCCGCGACTACGACCTCTCAGCAGGAGCAAGGGGCATTCGACGAAGCGTTCACGCGCGGCACGACCTCGATCGAAGCGGCGGACAGTTCGGGCTGGGTCGTCTCGATCACGCCGTCGGGGGGCTGGATTCCGGCGGTGATTGCGGGTCGTACAGGAATCGGTGTCAGCCAGCGGGCGCAGCAGTTCGTCGTCGACTCGACCGACAATCCGTTCAACGTGATCCGCCCGGGCCAGCGGCCGCGTGTGACGCTCACGCCCAGCCTCGCGCTGAAGGACGGCAAACCTTTCCTGGCGTTCGCAGTGCAGGGCGGTGACACACAGGACCAAAACCTGCTGCAGTTCTTCCTGAACGTGGTCGAGTTCGGGATGACGGTGCAGGAGGCAGTCGAGGCGGCGAACATCACCAGCTATCAGATGCGCAACTCGTTCGGCGACCACAAGACCGAGCCGGGGCGCGTCACGCTACGCGATGACACGCCGGCGTGGATCCGGCGCGAGCTCCGCACCATGGGCTACCGGCTCGACTTCGACGACCGCACCTCAGGGCCGATCAATGCGATCTTCTTCGATTGGAAACACGGCTCATTCTGGGGCGGGTCGAGCAATCACGGGGAGGATTACGGCATCGCCTGGTAACGGATCGGACGTTGACACCCGTCCGCCAGTGGGGTATATCCATCGCATGACGCGCACGTCGCATCACCGGCATCACCACGGTCACTCGGTCCACGGGGGATAGCCGGAGGCGTGTAGAGTCCTGAATTCATCACCGACGCCGGCCCCCCCCAGGGCCGGCGTCGTGCTTTTTGGGCGTCGTCGCGCACCTCGGGGGCTCCGGTTCGGCAACGAAGGAGTCACTCGATGCCATTTCGCATTGGTCTTCCGAAGGGTCGGATGGAGTCCGGTGTGCTCACCCTCCTCGCCGACGCCGGCATTCGCGTACGCCCCAGCGCGCGCGGCTACCGGCCCGACGTTTCCCTGCCAGGCGCCGAAGCCAAGCTGCTCAAACCGCAGAACGTGGTGGAAATGCTGGCCCTCGGCAGCCGCGACGTCGGCTTTGCCGGCGCCGATTGGGTCGCCGAGCTCGAGGCGGACGTCGTCGAGCTGCTCGATACCGGCCTCGACCCCGTGCAGCTCGTTGCTGCCGCCCCCGCCGCGCTCCTGGAGAACGGCCGGCTGCCCCGGTTACCCGATCGCCGGCTCGTGGTCGCTTCGGAGTACGAGCGGCTCGCCCGTGGGTGGATCCGCGCCAACGGATTGTGCGCGGAGGTCGTGCGATCCTACGGCGCGACCGAGGTGTTTCCGCCCGAGGACGCCGATGTCATCGTGGACAACACGGCCACGGGCGCGACGCTCGAAGCGAACGGCCTCGTGATTGTCGACGTATTGATGCGCTCCTCGACCCGGCTCTATGCAAATCGTGCGGCGCTCGATGATCCGGTCAGGCGGCGATCCATTGAGGATCTCGTTCTGCTGATCAATTCGGTGCTCGAGGCACGCCGGCGCGTGATGCTGGAGGTGAACGCTTCCGCGGCCTGCCTCGATGCGGTCGTCGCCGTGTTGCCATCGATGCGACAGGCCACCGTGGCGCCGCTATTCGGGAACGGCGGGTACGCCGTCAAAGCCGCGGTCCCGCGCGACCTGTTGCCGCAGCTGATCCCCGCGGTGAAGGCGGCCGGCGCCACCGATGTCGTTGTCTCCACGCTATCGCAGATCGTGCCATGAGCCTGCTGCGTCTCAATAGCAATGAGGGGCCGCGCGCATCTCGAGCACTGCTCGCCGAGCTGGCAGCCTTGGATCCGGAGCTGCTGCGCCGCTACCCCGATACGACGGCCGTCGAGAACGCGTTGGCTGCCCGCCTTGGCGTGAGCCCAAACCGCGTCGTCGTGACAGCCGGCGCGGACGAGGCGCTCGATCGCATCTACCGAGCGTACGCCGGGCCCGATCGCCCGGTGCTGCTGCCGGATCCGACGTTCGACATGTTGGAGCGCTTCGCTGCCCTCGTAGGTGCGCCGCTCGTGCGCGTGCCCTGGCTGACGGACGCGTTCCCCATCGAAGCGATCATCGCCAAACTCGACGCCCGCCCTGCAATCGTGGTCATCGTGTCGCCCAACAACCCGACGGGTGGCGTGGCATCGCTGGACGATGTGCGACGCATCGCGGCCGCCGCGCCGGGGCTGCTGCTGATCGATCAGGCGTACATCGAGTACGTCGACGAGGATATCGGCCCTGCCGTGCTCGAGATCCCCAACGTGGTCGTCGTTCGCACCATGTCGAAGGCCTGGGGTCTCGCGGGGTGCCGGGTGGGCTACGCCGTCGGGAGCTCCGAGGTAATCGCCGCCGTGCGCGCCACTGGTGCGCCATATCCCGTCGCCGGACCATCGCTCGCGCTCGCGCTGTCACAATTGAACCGTGGCGCTGCGGCGTTTCGGGCGCACGTGACGCAGGTTCGCGCGGAGCGACAGGTCCTGCGGCAACTGCTCTGCGCGCGCGGTGTCGATGCACGCGCCTCGCAAGCGAACTTCGTGTTCGCCCAGTTCGGTCCGCGGATGGCGTTCGTCCGCGACGGACTCGCCGCTCGCGGCATTCTGGTGCGCGACTTTCCCGGGCGTACGGGCCTCGAAACGAGCCTGCGCATAACGCTGCCAGGTGATCCGGCCGATTTCGAGCGCCTCACCCGCGCGCTCGAGACCGTACTCGCTCCCGAAGCCATCGTCTTTGATCTGGATGGCGTGATCGCCGATGTGCGCGAGTCGCAACGTGCCGCGATGATCGCCACCGCGGCGGCATGCGGCGTGAATGTCGGCATGCACGACATCGAAGCGGCGCTGCGTGCGGGCGACGCGAACAACGACTGGATCGTGACCCAGCGCCTCATCGCAGCCGCCGGAATCGAAGTCGATCTCGAGACCGTCACGGCGCGATTCCAGGCGCTGTATCTCGGCACGAACGGCGCCACCGGTTTGCGTGAGCGCGAGCGTCCCATCGTGCCGCGCGCCGTCCTCGAGCGGCTATCCAAACGCCTCCCGCTCGCCATGGTCACGGGACGTCCGCGCGAGGAGGCGCAGTGGTTTCTCGAGCGCGCGAGATTAGCCGACCTGTTTCCGGTTCTGGTCTGCATGGAGGACGCGCCACGCAAGCCCGATCCCGCGCCGGTGCGCCTGGCGCTGACGCGTCTTGGGGTGCAGCGCGCCTGGATGATCGGGAACACGCCGGACGACATCCGGGCCGCCGCCCGCGCGGACGTTCTTCCATTGGGCATCGTCGCGCCCGGCGACGACTTGACCGCCACGACCGCCGCATTGAACGACGCGGGCGCCGCCCAGGTGCTCGAAGACGTCACCGATCTCGAGGAGCTCCTGCCATGAACGCACGCATCGCGACCGTGACCCGCACCACGCGAGAGACGTCGATCCGGATGACACTCGATCTCGACGGCACGGGAAAGACATCGATCAAGACCGGAATCGGTTTTCTCGATCATCTCCTCGATGCGCTGGCCCGGCACGCGCGATTCGATCTCGCGTTGATCTGCGAGGGCGACCTGCAAGTCGATGATCATCACACCGCCGAGGACTGCGCGCTTGCGCTCGGGGAGGCGCTTGATCGCGCGCTCGGGGAACGGCGCGGGGTCAATCGGTTCGGCTGGGCATTGGCTCCGCTGGACGAAGCGCTGGCGCGCGCAGTCGTAGATCTCTCTGGCCGGCCATTTTCGGACGTATCGCTCCAGCTCGAGCGCGAAACAATCGGTGAGCTGGCGTGCGAGAACGTTCTACATGCCCTGCGGTCATTCGCGACGGCGGCCCAGCTGACGCTGCACGTCGATGTCCTGAAGGGCGACAACGACCACCATCGCGCCGAGGCGGCGTTCAAGGCGACCGCGCTGGCGCTGCGGCAGGCGGTCGCCCGTTCGGGATTCGACGATGTGCCTTCCACCAAGGGCACGCTCCGGAGCGCGGCGCATGACTGACCTCGTCATTGTCAATTCCGGCGTCGCCAACCTGGCGTCGATCGCGGGCGCGTTTCGCCGGCTCGGCGCCACGATCGAAGTGACGGCGGATCCGGTGATCGTCCGGAACGCGCAGCGCGTCGTCTTGCCGGGCGTGGGTGCATTCGGTGCCGGAATGAGCGCGCTCCGGCAGAACAACCTCGAGCAGCCGATTCGCGACGCCGTCTCTGCGGGGACGCCGCTGCTGGGCGTCTGTCTCGGAATGCAATTGCTGTGTGACGGAAGCGACGAGGCGCCGGGCACGCCGGGACTCGGGATAATCGCGGGAATGTGCCGATTGCTGCCGAGCGATGTTCGCGTCCCCCACCTGGGGTGGAACAGCGTGACCGCCGGACCTGGAGCCCGGTTCATCAGGACCGGGGTCGCCGCGTTCGCGCACTCGTACGCGTTACAGCAGCCCCCGCGCGATGCAGTTCCGGCGTGGGCAACGCATGGCGTGCGGCTCATCGCTGGTCTAGAGCGCGGGCCGGTGCTTGCCTGCCAATTCCATCCCGAGCTCTCGGGCGCCTACGGCGCAGCGCTCCTCGAACGCTGGCTCACGGGACGCGCCGCGTCGCCGGAAAGCGCGCCCGGCGATGCAGGGACCGGCGGATTGCGCCGGCGCCTCATTCCGTGCCTGGATGTCCGAGACGGCCGCGTGGTCAAAGGCGTCCGATTCCAGAATCTGCGCGATGCGGGCGATCCGGCTGAACAGGCAGCGCGCTATGAGGCCCAGGGCGCCGACGAGATCGTGATCCTGGATATCGGCGCTGCTCCGGAAGGGCGCGAGACTCAAGTCGAGACGGTACGAGCGGTGCGGGCTGCGATTCGAATCCCGTTGACCGTCGGCGGCGGAGTCCGTTCCGAGGACGACGCCCGGCACTTGCTCGCTGCCGGCGCAGACAAGATCAGCGTCAACACGGCCGCCGTTCAACGGCCCGCGTTGGTGAGTGAGCTGGCTCATGCGTTCGGCTGCCAGTGCGTCGTCCTCGCGATCGACGCGCGCCGCGCGGAAGGGGGCGGGCGCTGGGAGGTGCTGGTGCGCGGAGGTCGTGATACCGCGCTGCCCGACGCCGTCGCCTGGGCGGGTCAGGGCGAGCAGCTCGGCGCCGGCGAGATCCTGCTCACGAGCTGGGATCGTGACGGCACGCGAGCGGGGCATGACGTCGAGCTGCTCCGCGCAGTGGCGGGCGCCGTGCGGGTCCCCGTCATCGCGTCGGGTGGTGTGGGAACGCGGGATCACGTCGCCGGGGCGTTTGCCGCGGGCGCCGATGCGGTGCTTGCCGCATCGGTCTTCCACGACGGCGACGAGACCGTCGATGGCATCAAGGCGGAGCTCGCCGGCCGCGGAATTCGAGTCCGCCAATGATCGTCCCCAGCATCGACATCATGAACGGCCGAGCGGTCCAGCTGCGTCACGGCCGGGAATTCGTGCTCGACGGCGGGGATCCCGTCGAGCGGCTCGTCGAGTTCTCGATTGCCGGTGAAGTCGCCGTCGTGGATTTGGATGCAGCGCTCGGCCGCGGATCCAATACCGACCTGATCCGGCGGCTGGTGCGGCGCGCGCCCTGCCGCGTGGGTGGTGGTATCCGCGACCTCGATGCCGCGCGCGGGTGGCTCGACGCCGGCGCGACCCAGGTGATGATCGGTACGGCGGCGACCCCCGATTTCTGCGCTGCGTTACCGCGCGAGCGTGTGATTGCCGCAGTCGATGCCGAGCGCAGCGAGGTCGTGGTGGATGGCTGGCGCACGAAAACCGGCGTCCACGTCCTCGAGCGAGTGCGCGAGCTCGCGCCGCTCGTTGGCGGCTTCCTGTTCACGCAAGTGGATAGAGAAGGGGCCATGGGCGGCTTTGATGTCGCCGCGGTGGAGCAAATGGTAGCGGCTGCCGCTCTCGATGGTGTTCGGGTCACGGCTGCAGGAGGGGTCACCACTCCGTCCGACATCGCCGAGCTCGATCGCATTGGCGCGGATGCGCAGGTGGGGATGGCCCTGTACACCGGAAAACTTTCGCTGGGCGACGCTATCGCGGCGCCGCTCGCCAAGCCGCTGCCGGGCGAGCTCTGGCCGACCGTCGTGTGTGACGAGGCCGGCCGCACGCTCGGCCTTGTGTGGAGCACGCGCGAGTCGCTGGCGCGCGCCGTGGCGGAACGCCGCGGGATCTATTGGTCTCGCTCGCGCCAGTCGATCTGGGAAAAAGGTTCGACGTCGGGAAACACGCAGCAGCTGCTGCGCGTGGACCTGGACTGCGATCGCGACGCCTTGCGCTTTACCGTGCGCCAGCATGGCGCCGGGTTTTGCCACCTCGATCGCCGCTCGTGCTGGCCCGCTGCGTTCGACCTGGGCGACCTGGAACGCACGCTGACCGACCGCATCGATCATCCCGTCGCGGAATCTGGAACGACGCGGCTGCTCGCCGACCCCTCGCTGCTCGCGGCGAAGTTGCGCGAAGAGGCGGAAGAGCTGGCGCAAGCCGAGTCGTCGGATGACGTCGTGCGCGAAACGGCCGACCTGCTGTACATGGCCTGTGTCGCGCTGGCGCGCGGCGGCGGAACGTTGGCGGATGTGCGCGCAGAGCTTGCACGCCGGCACCAGGCGGTGACCCGCCGGCCGATGGCGCGGAAAGCGTGAGCGCCCCCCGGCTGTTGCCCAGTCGCACGATCGCGGAGCTCACGCCCGAACGGGGCTGCGTCATTTCTGCCGAGGCCATGGCTGTCGCGGCACCGATCGTAGACGCGGTGGCGAACCGACACGAAGCCGCGCTGCGCGAATACGCCGAGCGATTCGACGACATCGCCAAAGGCGGGCCGTTGTTCTTCGACCAGGTTGCCCTCAATCGAGCACTCGCGAATCTGGCACCCGCAGACCGCGGACGGCTGGAGCGGGTTGCCGATCGCATTCGGGTGTTCGCGGAAGCCCAGTTGCGAGCGCTCAGTCCCGTCAACGTCACGGTGCCCGGCGGCAGCGCCGGCCACTGGATCGCGCCGGTGGAGCGCGCCGGCTGTTATGCCCCCGGAGGACGTTATCCGCTCCCGTCCTCGGCGCTCATGACCGCGGTAACGGCGCGAACCGCCGGGGTGAAGCACGTATGGGTGGCCAGTCCCAAGCCGGGACCGATGACGCTCGCTGCCGCCGCGATCGCAGGCGCCGACGGCGTACTTGCGGCCGGCGGTGCGCACGCGATCGCCGCACTCGCGTTCGGGGCCGGAGTCGTGCCTCCGTGCGACGTCATCACCGGCCCCGGCAACCGCTACGTCACCGCGGCGAAGCAGCTCGTGAGCGCGCATGTCCGGATCGACATGCTGGCCGGTCCCACCGAGCTTGTCGTACTTGCAGATAGTACGGCCTCCGCGAGTGCAGTCGCGGCCGACCTGCTCGCCCAGGCGGAGCATGATCCCGATGCGCGGCCCATTCTGGTGACTCTCGATCGGGGTTTAGCCAAGCGTGTCGAGCAAGAGCTCGATCGGCAGCTCGGGACTCTCCCCACTGCGACCGTTGCGCGGCAGAGCCTGGCCAACGGTGGGTTCGTGTTGGTGGCGAATATCGAAGAAGGAATCGCCGCTTGCGACGCGCTCGCGCCCGAGCATCTCGAGCTGTTGCTCGATGACGCGGCGGCTGTCGCTTTGCGACTGAACCACTTCGGCGCACTCTTCATCGGGGGCGCTTCAGGAGAAGCGCTCGGAGACTACGGCGCGGGCCCCAACCATGTGTTGCCTACGGCGGGAACCGCCCGTTCAACCGGCGGACTGTCGGTCTACACCTTTCTGCGCGTCCGTACGTGGCTGCGCATCGACGACAGCGCGGCGGCGCGCCCACTTATTGAAGACGCGGCGTGGCTCGCCCGCATTGAAGGGCTCGAGGGGCACGCGCGTTCAGCCGAGCAGCGGCTGGACTAGTTCCTTCTTCTGCGGTTCCCGCTGGCCGAGCGAGCGCTCGATCTCGCGCGTGATGTGCATCGAGCAGAACTTAGGCCCGCACATCGCGCAGAACTCCGCGCTCTTGAAGTACTCGGCCGGCAGCGCCTCATCGTGCAGTTCGCGCGCGCGCGCGGGATCGAGCGACAGCCGGAACTGCTCATTCCAGTCGAACGCATAACGCGCGCGGGACAGCGCGTTGTCGCGGTCGGTCGCGCCAGGGCGGCGTCGCGCGATGTTGGCCGCGTGCGCCGCGATCTTGTACGCGATCACGCCTTCGCGCACTTCCTCGGCGTTCGGCAGGCCGAGGTGCTCCTTGCGCGTGACGTAGCACAGCATGTCCGCGCCGAACCACCCGATCATCGCCGCGCCGATCGCGGACGTGATGTGGTCGTAGCCGGGCGCGACGTCGGTCACCAGCGGACCGAGCGTGTAGAACGGCGCCTCGTGGCACAGCTCCTTCTCGAGCCGCACGTTCACTTCGATCTGATGCATCGGGATGTGGCCCGGCCCTTCGATCATCACCTGGACGTCCTTCTCCCACGCCCGCGCCGTCAACTCGCCCAGCACCGTCAGCTCCGCCAGCTGCGCCTTGTCGGTCGCGTCGGCAATCGATCCGGGACGCAGCCCGTCGCCCAGTGAGAGCGTGACGTCGTACTCGCGCGCGATGTCGAGCAGCCGGTCGTAGTGCTCGTACAAGGGATTCTGCTTGCCGTGCTGCGTCATCCAGTACGCCATCAGTGAGCCGCCGCGGCTCACGATGCCGGTGACGCGCCCGAGCGCCAGCCCGACGTGCTCGCGCAGAATCCCCGCGTGCACGGTGACGTAGTCGACACCCTGCTTCGCCTGGTGCTCGATGTTGTCGAGCAGATCGTCAGCCGTGAGCTTCGTGACGTCGCCCGCGATTTCGATCGCCTGATAGATCGGCACGGTGCCGATCGGCACGGGCGACGCATCGATGATCGCTTGCCGAATCGCGTCGATGTTGCCGCCGGTGGAAAGGTCCATCACGGTATCGGCGCCGTAGTGCACCGCGTGGTGCAGCTTCTCGAGCTCGCCGTCGATGTCGGATTCGACCGCCGAGTTGCCGATGTTGGCGTTGATTTTCACGCTGGCAACCTTGCCGATCGCCATCGGGTCGAGCCGCTTCGCGAGATGGTTCACGTTCGCCGGTATGATCAGCCGGCCGAGCGCTACTTCGTCTCGAACCGTTTCAGGCGCGAGCGACTCCCGCTCGGCAACGCGCTGCATTTGTGGCGTGATGGTGCCCTGGCGGGCGAAGAACATCTGGGTGCGGCAGGTCATCTTGAGCTCCCTTCGCCGGTACGAACCGGATCAGGTTCTGAGGGTGTGATCTCAGCCCCCGGCACCGTGCCGGGGGCACCCCTGTCGATGATGTGAATGTAACTCAACGGCTCAGCGGCTGGAGCGGCTTAAGCGGCTAGACTTCCCGTGGGCGTGGCGGGCCGTAACGCTCTTCGGGCTTGTGGGTCTTCTCCCACTCGGCGCGGTAGGCGAAGGGATCCAGGCCGCTGGGTTGGTCCAGGGCGAGAATGCCGTCGAGGTGATCGAGCTCGTGCTGGAGCAGCTCCGCCATGGGGCCCTCCAGGTCCATCGTGTTCACTTTCCCCTTGAGGTCGGTATAGCGGAGCGTCGCCCGATAGGCGCGCGTCACTCGCACCAGCAGATTAGGGAAGGAGAAGCAGTCATCCCAGACGTGAAAATCTTCCGAGCCGACGTCCGTGATTTCCGGATTGATCATCGTCGCGCGGAACTTGCCGATCTCGACCAGCACCACCCGCAATGGCGCGCCAATCTGCGGCGCCGCCAATGCGCGCCCCATGTTGTACTTCTTGCGGGCGGTGCGGAGCGTGTCCCGCAGGTCGTCGGAAAGCAGCTTCACCGCCGGAGACTTGGGGTCTTCGACCGGAGTACAGCGGACCCTGAGGATCGGGTCGCCGAGCTGGCGAATACGTCTGGCTGCCATGTAGGCGCGCCAAGATTGCGCCTTTCTGGCCGAACTGCAACTACCCTCTAGCTTTACCCTATGTCTTTGGCAGGTGTCGTGCTGGCGGCCGGCCGGTCATCTCGAATGGGGACGCCCAAGGCCCTGCTGGATTTCCTCGGCTTGCCGTTTGTCGTCCGGATCCTGCAGGCGCTCGAGGCCCTGGAAGTGAAGACGCGAGTCGTCGTTCTGGGCCCTGACGCGCCGCGCATCCAGCCGGCCTTGGCTGACCACGATTTTCTCCTGGTCGACAATCCCGAGCCTGAAACCGGGCCGATTGCCTCGCTGCGCGGCGCCCTGCGCGCGCTCCAGCCGCTACAACCAAGCGCCGTCCTCGTTTGGCCCGTGGACCTGCCGCATGTGCGGGTCAGCACGGTCGAACGCGTGATCGAAGCACACCGCCGGACGGGGGCGCCTGTGGTGCTCCCGACGTTTGCCGAGCGCAGGGGGCACCCCGTGATCTGGAGTGCGGCCTTGTTCGGCGAGCTGCTGGAAAGCCCTGCCGCCGTCCGCGAGGGAGCGCGGGCGGTCCTGCACGCGCATGATGCCGAAGTGGTGGCCGTCGCGGTGGACGATCCGGCCGTGTGCGACGCCGTCAACACTCCGGACGATTACGAGCGGCTCGTGCGGGAGTGGAATCGCGACATCTACTGACGCGAGCTACGTCCGCGGAATCGCCTTCTGCGGATCGATAAACGGTCGCGGCACCACGCGGGCGTCCCGCTCCGTCCCGTCCGGCAGCATCACGCTGAGCGTGGTCCCGGTATCGGCCTGCGCGACCGGCACGAACCCGTACCCGATGTTCTTGCGCAGCCGCGGCGAATAGATCGCCGACGTGACATGTCCGACGCCCTCGGCTGCAGCCTTCAGCGGCCATTTGGTCATGTTCATGTCCAGGCGTGCGCCGTCGATTTCGATCCCCACGAGCTTCCGCTGGACGCCGGCGGCTTTGATGCGCCGTAACGCGCGCCGCCCGATGTAGTCGGCGCGCTTGGTGTCTTCGACCAACCGATCGAGGCCCACCTCGTACGGATTGTTCTCCAGCGTGATGTCGGCGCCCCAGTTCAGAATTCCCGCTTCGATCCGGCGGATATCCGAGGGGCCGGTCGGTCGAATGTTGTACGGTTTGCCCGCCGTCATCACTCGCTCCCACAGCTCGGTGCCGCGGCTGCCATCGCGCAAGTAGATCTCATAACCGACTTCCCCTGTCCATCCCGTTCGCGTCACGACGACGGGAATACCGTCGAGTCGCGTCTCGATGAAGTGGTAGTACGGCAGCCGGGTGACCGCTTCGCCGAACAGTGCCTGTACGACCGCCTTCGCCTTCGGTCCCTGGATCTGCAGTGGCGAGACGTCGGGTTCTGCGATGGTGACGTCGAGGCCCTCATGGAGCGCGACGCCTTCCGCCCACAGCCGGACGTCCGAATCGGCGAGTGCGAGCCAGAAGTGATTTTCGCCCAGTCGCAGCAGCACCGGATCGTTGATGATCCCGCCAGCCGGTGACGTGATCAGGACGTACTTGCCCTGGCCCACGGCGCAGCATGCCAGGTCGCGCGGCGTCAGTCGATTAACGAACGTGAATGCATCGCGGCCGGTGATCTCGACCTGCCGCTCGACGGCGACATCCCACACCGTCACGTGCTCGATCAAGTGCCAGTACTCCGCTTCCAGGTCGGCGAAGCGAATGGGAAACAGCATGTGGTTGTAGGTCGTGTAGGCTTGGGCGCCGTACTGTTGCGTGGCCTCGAAGAACGGGCTGCGGCGGAGGCGGGCCCCGCGTTGCAGCAGCGTCATATCGAATGTGGCCGTCATGGTGTCACCACCCATCGCACCCCCTCGCCGTGACGTAACCGGTCCAGTCCTGCGTTGATGTCCGCCAAGGGCACCGTGCCGCTCACGATCGGCTCGAGCCGCAGTTTGCCCTCGCAGACCAGGTTGATGATCTCGGGGTACTCGCCCGCGCCACATCCGAGGCTACCCGCAATCTCGAGCTCGTAGTACATCAGCCGCGCGGCGGACAGCGTGACCGGTTGGGCTGAATAGCCGAGCACGCAGAGCCTGCCGCCGCGCCGGAGCAGGCTGAACGCGAGCTCGATGGTCTGCGGCGTTCCGATGGCCTCGAAGGCGACGTCCACGCCGCCGTCGCTCAAGGTCCGCACCACTTTATCCACGCGCTGGACGGCGGCGGGATTCACCGTCTGCGCGGCACCGAGCGCGCGCGCGGTTTCGAGTCGGTGCTCGTTCAGATCGATCGCGATGACGCGCGCGCCGGAGATCGCAGCGCATTGGACGAGATTCAACCCGACGCCGCCGCACCCCACTACCGCGACCGTGTCGCCGACGCGGACTCGCCCGCGCCGTTTGACCGCGTGATACGGAGTCGACAGCGCGTCCGCGATCACACATGCCCGCGAGAGCGGCAGCTCATCGGGGACCGCGATCAGATCGCCGGCCGGCACCACGACGTATTCGGCATAGCCGCCGTCGATGTTGTTGCCCAGCATCGTGAGTTGCGTGCAGAGATTCTCGCGACCCGCACGGCAGAACTCGCAGCGGCCGCACGACAGGACGGACGGCACCAGCACGCGATCGCCGACGGCGTGCCCGTTCTTCTGGCCATCGACAGCTGGGCCGAGTGCCTTCACGGTGCCCGCGACCTCGTGCCCCAAAATCAACGGCGGTTTCTTGAACGTCTCGACGCCGTGATCGAGATAGTGGAGATCGGTATGGCACAGGCCGCATCCTGCGACCTGGATGAGCGCCTCGCCCGCGCGCGCGACCGGCGTCGGTACGTCCATCACGTCGAGCGGGCGGTGAGCGCCGTGAAACACTGCGGCTTTCATGACTGGTCTCCTTCGAGGCGTCGCGTATAGACGACGTGCAGCAGGCCGGCGCGCACCAGGGCACACCCCTCGCATGAGTCCGCGAAGTCCTCCGGAATCGCCGTGCCGACTCGCACTTCGAATCCCGCGGCGCGGTAAACGTCGCTCACCTCGCGCGCCCGATCGCGGTCGGTGATGACGCGCCGCTGCCAGCCCGGCTCAATGAACTCGCGCAGAAGCAGTCTCCCGCGCCAGCCGGCGCAGGCGTCGCTGCCCGAGCAGCGCGGCACCCAGCGCCGCGGTGAATTGCACGAGATCGCCCTCGGGGACGTGGACCACGGCGCCGGCTCCGAGCGCGGCGCGCACGACGTCCGCCATGCGCGCGAAGCGCAGGATGCCGCCCACGAGCGCGAAGGGCGGCTCCATGCGCACCCGTTTCATCAGCTGCACCGAGCGATCGACGAGCGAAACGATCGCGCCGTGCATGATGTCGGCCGGTGCGGCGCCTTCAGAGAGCTGGTTGATGACTTCCGATTCGGCGAAGACGGCGCACACGCCGGAGATCGTGACCGGTGTTTTGGAGGTCGCGACCAGCGGCCCGATCTCCTCGGTCGTGAAGCCCATGTACCGAGCCGTCTTCTCGAGGAATGCGCCGGTGCCGGCGGCGCACTTGTCGTTGAGGCGGAAGCTCTCGACCTTGCCGTCGGACCCCAGGCGGCTGGCCTTCATCGTCTGGCCGCCGACGTCCAGGATCGTCCGGGTTCCTGGGAAGAAACGAGTGGCGCCGCTCGCCGCCGCGGTGAGATCGGTGACCGCGACATCGCCGACGCCGGCCTGGTGACGCCCGAACCCGGTCGTCACGACATACGCGAGCTCCGCTCGTTCGGTCGCCGCCGCCGCCGCCGCGCGCGCGAGGGCACGGTCGGCGGCCTGCGTGAGTCGGAAGCCGGTCGGCTCCAGCGCGCGGCCTGCGATCGTGCCGTCGTCCGCGACGATGACGGCCTTGGTGTAGGTCGACCCGATGTCGACGCCGGCGGTCAACGTCATGTGGGCAGGCGTCCAGCCGCCGCGCTCGGGCGCCGCGTGGGCGAGCCGAGGACTCGATCGAGCGCAAACAGCGCGGCACCGATCGCGCCCATGTAGTGGGCCTCCTCGCCGACATTGACCGTCAGTCCGAGCCGCCGGTTCAGCGTCGTGACCATTGCCGCATTCCGGGTCACACCGCCGGTGAACGTGACCTCGGGCTCGACGCCGACGCGTCGCAACAGCCCGATCGAGCGGGACGCGATCGACTCGTGCACGCCGAGCAGGATGTCTTCGATCTTCTTGCCCCTGCCGAGCCACGAGAGCACTTCCGATTCGGCGAAGACGGTGCAGGTGGTGCTGATCTTGACGGGCCGCTCGCCGCGCAGTGCCGTCGGGCCGAGCTCGGCGAGGGGCAGCTCGAGCGCCGTCGCGGCCGCGCCGAGGAAGCGTCCGGTCCCGGCGGCGCATTTGTCGTTCATGCAGAAGTCGACGATCTCGCCTAGCGGCGACACGCGAATGGCCTTGGTGTCCTGGCCGCCCATGTCGAGCACCGTGCGCGTTTTGGGAAAGAGGTGGACCGCGCCGCGCGCGTGACAGCTGATTTCGGTGACTTGGGTGTTGCCGAACGTCACTTTGTAGCGGCCATAGCCGGTCCCGACGACGAACTCGATCTCCTCTTCCGCGGCGTGGCTGTGCTCGAGCGCGAGGTGAAACGCCGCTTCCGCCGCGCGCATGACGTTGGCGCCGGTGTCGGTCAGCGCCCGTCCTACGACGACGCGGGCCTCGTTGATGATCACGGCTTTCGTTTGCGTCGAACCGACGTCGACTCCCGCGGCGTAGGCCATCAGACCTCCTGGTGCTTGCGGGCGGCGAGGCCCTCGAAGAAGGCATCGACGCGATTCTTCATTTGCGCTTCGGAGACGACGCGCCGGTCCATCAGATCCGACTCGATGAACAGACTCGGCACGTCGCGCGCGGCCATGAGCGCGCGTCGGGTGTCGGCGAGCCCCGTGGAAACCGTGCGACAGCTCTTGATCGGGTGGAACACGACCCCGTCGGCGCCGTGGGTCTCGATCATTTCGACGAGCGCGGGCGTCTGGAAGAACATGTTGTCCATCGCGTCGCGCACGCCGACCAGCACGCCCCCCGCGAGGCTCTCGATCGGGTTCGTCAGGTCGTAGTGGAAGCCGAGGTGCGCGCCGCCCGAGGCGAAGCGCAGGTACGTGGAGTTGACGAACACGCCGCCCCAGTCACTGAACAGTTCGGAGAAACGGCGGAAGATCGGATAGCACGGCACACCCACGAAGATCAGCCGCCACTTCTCCTCGATTGGCGTGCCGGCACGCCGCTCGGCCTTGTCGCGCAACTCCGCCACGAGGTCGGTGAAGTACGCCGCGCCTGCCGCGGTGCCGCGGAAACCGTTCGCGACGCCGAGGAAGACGGTCCCGTCCGACAGCGCGTTGAAGACCGCGGGCTTGGTGCGGTTCAGCTCGAGCACCTGCTGCCAACCCGCACTCATCGCGTTTGCATACGCCATGTGCTCGCGTAGCCGGTCGATGTCGAAGCGCCTGCCGGAGACCTGCTCGCACAGGGTGATGAGCTCGCGCAACTGGCCCTCGACGTAGCGCCGGTCGCGCTCGAAATCGGCGGAGCCGGGGACCGACGTGAGGCCGGCACCGCGCGTACCGGGAATGTCGAGCGTGAAGAGCGGCATGCCGTACATGCGCTGCCAGATCTCACCCCACTTCACGTACGTGTTGCAGGCGTTTGTGCACACGGCGAGCGCCGGTTTGGGAATCTTCCCCATCGGATGCGCGCCGCCGCGCAGCTGCACGGCGACATCGGCCTTCACGTAGCCGCAGATGTCGGGCGAGTAGCCGTAGCTCTCCGCTTCGTTCAGGTATTCGTGCGCGACGCGGCGGACGGCCGTCTGCAGCGAGTTGATCTCGGGAAACACCACCGGGAAGTCGAACACGCGCAGTAGCTCGCACAGGCTGCCCATCACGAAGACATACGCTGCACCCTGGCCGCGTTCCGCGGCCGCCGTGAGCTGCTGGAACCACTCGCGGAACAGCTGCGCGCCGTGCTCGACGCCACGCCCCACGCTCACCGCCGCAGTCTCAGTCAAAGAGGAGATTCTCCACAAAGGTCTCGAGTTGGATCTCCAGTTGGTCGAAGCTGGACATGTTTTCTTCGAACTCGCTCACGAAGTAACGGACGCCGCGTCCGTCGAGCGCGCGCGTATGCACCACCAGTTCCTCGAGGCCTGGTTCGCACATCTTCGCGGCGAGCAGGATCGCGGCCTGGGCGCCGGCCTGCTCGAGCCGCTCGAGCAGCATCTTCTCTTTTGGCTTGCGGAGATCGTGCTGCACCGGGCTGTGGGCCGAGCGATCGATGTAGGAGGTGGCGAGTGCCACAAGCGGATCACCGGTCACGGGGACGTCCGCGGTGAGCCACCGCAGGCCGACCAGCAGATCATCGTCCACGACGTAGCAGGAGCGCGCAATCGCCCGCAACAAGTCGAGCGGCGGCTGCTCGCAAAAGCCGCCCTCCACGATCACACGGATCTTGTCTTGCCGGGACACGCGGCGAGTGTCGAGCTGTGGCAGGATTGTGCGCAGGAGGTCGTTGTGTTCCTCGCGCGGGATGAGTCCCGCCAGCGCCACCAGCACATAGGCCTCGTCCGCCGCCAGGAGCCAGGGCTGCTCGCGCCGTAGCGCGTAGAGCGCACGGAGCAGCGCACGGTTTTCATTGAACACCACGATCGACCTGTGGAGATTGTCCTCGCTGACGGGCCGTCCGGCGATTTCCTGACACAGCTCCAGGACGCGCGCGTACTCGTCGCGCAGATACGTGGCGGCGAAAGCGGAATTCGGATTCTGCGGCAGGTAGAGAATCCGGCCCGGGTAGCCGAAGTTGCGGCCCCACACGCCAGCCAGATTGCGTGCCGCATCACAGATCGGATGCGTGACGAAGGCGTCGAGCGTGACTGTGCCGGACAGCGCCAGCTCGAGCGACGTCTTGATGATGGAGCAGAGATAGGACCCGAAACGCGACTCCGCGTGGGTCGGCTCGACCGGTGCGCCGCGCACTTTGAGCGGCAGTAGACCCGCCGCGTGCGCGATCTCTTCGGGAAAGTAGACCTGAAAGTGACCAATCACCTTCCCGCCAGCATCGCGCCACCGCCGCACGGTTGGGAAGCTCGCGTCCTCGACCAGGTCGCGACAGCGAGCGAGGACCCCCTCGACCGATTGGCCGCGCCACTGTGGGAAGATCACGCGTGACTCCACGTCGCCGGCCGCTTGTCGACGAAGGCGCGCAAGCCTTCCACCGCATCGCGCGTCTTCATCAGCTCGTGCAGGTAGATCTGCCCGGCTCGGTTCAGCGCGGCGCCGGGATGGGCAACCGGCGAACGCAGCGCGTGCTTGGCGGCACGCAACGCCGCGGCGCTATGCCGGGCGATGCGACCGGCGACCTCCTCGGCGACGCCTTCCAGGGCCTCGTCCGGCACGAGCCGGGTGACGAACCCGCGGCGCTCGGCTTCGGCCGCGGACAACGGATCACCGGAGTAGATCGTCTCGGCGACGACGCCCGGCGGCAGCCGGCCCGGCAGCAACACGACGGCCGCCGGTGGAAACACGCCCAGCAGGATTTCCGGCTGACCGAATGCCGCGCCGTCGGCGGCGATGATGATGTCCGCGGGCTGGACGAGCTCGAAGCCGCCGCCCAGGCATTTGCCGCGCACCACCGCG
>DASTDR010000694.1:0-5472 GCA_035710265.1 Gemmatimonadales bacterium
GAAATGTACCTGCACTTCAACGGCCGGGTCGGCACGATGGTCGAACTGAATTCCGAGACGGACTTCGTCGCGAATACCCCGGAGTTTCTGCAGCTCGCCAAGGATCTGGCGCTGCACATTGCGTCCGCGCGACCGATCGCGGTGCGCGTCGAGGACGTTCCCGCCGACGTGGTGGAGCGCGAGCGCCGCGTGTACCGGGCGCAAGTCGCGGAAGAGAAGAAGCCTGACGCCGTGAAAGAGAAGATCGTCGAGGGCAAGCTGAAGAAGTTCTTCCAGGAGAACGTGCTGCTCGAGCAGCCGTTCGTGAAAGACGACAAGCAGACCGTCGGCGACCTGGTGAAAGCCTTGTCGGGCAAGACCGGTGAGAAGGTGGAAGTGCGCCGGTTCGCCCGCTTCGAGCTCGGAGGCAACTAAGTGGCCAAGGGGCTCGCCTACAAGCGCGCGCTGCTCAAACTCTCGGGCGAAGCGTTCGCTGGTGGGCGGGCCTCCGGTATCGATTTCGGGGTGATCGAGCGCTTGTCCGATGAGCTGAAATCGGTCGTGGCCACCGGCGTGCAGCTCGGCCTCGTGATCGGCGGCGGCAACATCCTGCGCGGCACCACGGCGAGCGAGCAGGGGATGGACCGGGTGTCCGCCGACTACATGGGGATGCTCGCGACTATCATCAACGCGCTCGCGCTCCAGGACATTCTCGAGAAGAAAGGCGTCGACACCCGCGTGATGACGGCGATCCGGATGGAGGAGCTCGCCGAGCCCTATATCCGGCGGCGCGCGGTGCGGCATCTCGAGAAGGGCCGCGTGGTGATCTTCGCCGGCGGGACCGGCAATCCCTATTTCTCGACCGATACGGCGGCCGTGCTGCGCGCGCTCGAGATCGAAGCGACCCTGATCCTCAAGGCGACCAACGTCGACGGCATCTACACGGCCGACCCCAAGAAGGACCCGTCGGCGACGTTCCTCCCGGCGATCACGTTCCAGGAAGCACTGGTGAAGGGCTACGCCGTGATGGACGCCAACGCGTTCGGGTTGTGCAAAGAGAACAAGCTCCCCATCGTGGTATTCAACATCAACCAGCCCGGCGCGACGGCCAGGGTTCTGGCCGGAGAGCGCGTCGGCACGATCGTCCAATGAGTCCCGCTCCCCAACTTTCCGATCACGTTAAACACGGCAAGCAGCTGATGGACAAGGCGGTCGAAGCGGTGAAGCGCGAATTCACGACCGTCCGCACCGGCAAGGCCACGACCGCGCTGCTCGATCTGGTGCGCGTCGAGGCGTACGGGAACGAGATGCCCCTGACCCAGGTCGCGAGCGTCGCCGCCCCGGAGCCGAAGCTCCTGACGGTCCAGCCGTGGGACAAGAGTCTGATGAAGGCGGTGGAAAAGGGGATCCTCGCCTCCGATCTCGGCCTCACGCCGTCGAACGACGGCAACATCATCCGGATTCCTCTGCCGCCGCTGACTGAAGAGCGCCGCAAAGAGCTGGTGAAGGTGATTCACAAGTTCGCCGAGGAAGGCCGCGTGGCGATTCGGCACGCGCGCACTGAGACGATGAACAGGATCAAGAAGACGGAGCACGTCTCCTCGGACGATCAGAAGCACGCGGAGAAGGAAGTGCAGAAGATCCACGACGAGCATCTGAAAGCCGTGGACGCCGCCATCAAGGCCAAAGAAGCAGAAATCATGGAAGTCTGATGTTGCCGGGTCCCCCCCCGCCGATACCGCGCCACGTCGCGATCATCATGGATGGCAACGGCCGCTGGGCGAACGAACGCCGGCTGCCGCGGCCGTTCGGCCACCGGGCCGGCATGAAAGCGGTGCGGGAAGCGGTGGAGGGCGCGATCGATGCCGGCGTCGAAGTGCTGACCTTGTTCGCGTTTTCCGAAGAGAATTGGAACCGCCCGGCCCCGGAAATCTCGGCGCTGATGGACCTGCTCGAGGAGTACATCGCGAAGGAGGTGGCCGAGCTGCGCGGTCAGGGCGTGCAGGTGCATGTGCTCGGGGATCGCTCCCGGCTCACGCCCGGCGGCCGCGCGGCGGTCGAGCGGGTGGAGCGCGAGACGGCGCAGGGCACGAAGCTCCACCTGAACCTGTGCATTTCCTACTCTTCCCGCGGCGAAATCGCGCGCGCGGCCCGGCTGCTCGCCGAGGAAGTCCTCAAGGGGACCAAGAAGCTCGAAGACATCGACGAGGACGCGCTGCGCGCCAAGCTCTACACGGCGCCGTGGGCCGATCCCGATCTGCTGATCCGCACCTCCGGCGAGCAGCGGCTCTCCAACTTCCTGCTCTGGCAGCTCGCCTACACCGAGTTGTACATCACGCCGGTGCTGTGGCCGGACTTCAACCGCGGCACGCTGCTCGAGGCGATCCTCGAGTACCAGCGCCGGGACCGCCGCTTCGGGAAAGTCTCCGCGTCCTGATGCCCTCAAAAAATCTCGTGCAGCGCATCGTCGTGGCCGCGATCGCCATTCCGTTGGTCGCGGGCATGATCTGGCTGGGCGGCTGGGTGCTCGCCGCCGGCCTGGCAGTGCTCGGCATCCTCGGGACGCGCGAGGTCTACGACTTCGCCCGGCGCCAGGGGATCGAGCCACTCGAGCGCACGGGCTGGCTCGCGGCGGCAGCCACGCCGCTGCTGGCGTATTGGGCCAAGGGGTCCGAGCTCCACTGGGCGGAGCCGGCGCTGTACCTCGGCGCGGTGTGGGTCATGGTGACGATGACGATGGCAATGAGCCGGCGTGGACCGGCCGGCAGGCCGCTCACGACGATTGCCGTGACGCTGTTCGGCGCGTTGTACGCGTCCGGGCTGCTGTCGTTCATCATCGCGATCCGGCATGGCGGCGTCGCGGTGGTACGGCCTGGCCCTTATTTCCTCCTGACGCTGTTTCCCCTCGTGATCACCTGGATCTGCGACACCGCCGCCATGGCCGTCGGCTCGAGTCTCGGTGGTCCCAAACTGGCGCCGATTCTTTCGCCCAAGAAGACCTATTCAGGTGCGATCGGGGGGACGCTGGGCGGCATCATTACGGCGCTCGCGATCGGCAAGTTCGTGCTCAACCGGCAAGGCTGGCATTTCACCGATGGGCAACTGCTGCTGTTCGGACTGGTCATATCGATCGTGGGCCAAATCGGTGACATCGCCGAGTCATTGCTGAAGCGTGAAGTCGCGATCAAGGATTCCTCATCCCTCATTCCCGGGCATGGTGGTATTCTGGACCGGCTCGACTCTCTGTACTTCGTGATTCCCGCGGCGGCGGGACTGTATCGCATGTACGAGGTCATATGAGCGTCGGCGTCGCCATACTCGGCTCCACCGGCTCGATCGGCCGGTCGACGCTGCAGGTCCTCGCGCGGCAGCGCGAGAGATTCCGGGTGGTTGCGCTCACGGGTCATTCGAACAGGGATCTGCTTGCACAGCAGGCAGCGGAATGGAAGCCCGCGTTTGTCGGCCTGGTGAATGGTGTCGGGAAGGGGGACGAGGGAAGGGGGAAGGGTACGGCGTGTCTCGTGGAGGCGGCCACCCACCCCGATGTGAGCATCGTCGTGAATGGGATCGTCGGCGCCGCGGGCCTCGAGGCGACGCTCGCGGCGCTGCGCGCGGGGAAGCGGGTGGCGCTCGCGAACAAGGAAACGCTCGTGATGGCGGGCGAGCTGGTCGCGCGCGCCGCCCGCGAGGGCGGGGGAGAGATCGTTCCCGTCGACTCCGAGCACAGCGCGGTGTTGCAGTGCGTCGCGGGTCGCAGGCCCACCGAGCTATCCCGGCTGATCCTCACCGCTTCCGGCGGTCCGTTCCGGACCTGGGATCCTGAGCGCGTGGCGCGCGCAACAGTGGCCGAGGCGCTGAAGCACCCCACATGGACCATGGGCAAGAAGATCACCGTCGACTCAGCGACGCTGGTCAATAAGGCGCTGGAAGTCATTGAAGCACATTTCCTGTTCAATGTGGGGTACGATCAGGTCGATGTGGTCATTCACCCCCAATCCGTGATCCACGGATTCGCCGAATTCGTCGATGGCTCGGTGCTGGCCCAGGTTGGGTTTCCGACGATGGAGCTGCCGATTCTCTATGCCCTGACCCACCCCGAGCGCGTGCCCGATCAGGGCGTGCGCCGGTTCGATCCGGTCGCGGCGGGAACGCTCACGTTCGAGGCGCTGCAGCCCGACCGGTTCCCGGCCTACGTCGTGGGCCGCGACGCCGCGCGCGCCGGTGGCACGGCGCCGGCGATGTTCAACGCCGCCAACGAGGTCGCGGTGCAGCTGTTCCTCGACGAAAAGATCGCGTTTGGGCGTATTGCGGAGGTGATCGAAAGAGTCGTGGGAGCAGGGAGCCGGGAGCCGGGGGCAGGGAGTTCGCTCGAGGCTGTCTTGGCCGCGGATACTGAGGCGCGCCGGCTGGCGCACGAGGTCGCATGCTCCTGACGCTGCTGTCGCTCGTCATCGTACTCGGCGTGCTGATCTTCGTGCACGAGCTGGGACATTTTCTCGTCGCCAAAGCGGTCGGGATTCAGGTGCTGCGCTTCTCGCTCGGATTCGGGCGCCCGGTCGTCGAGTGGAAGCGTGGAGAAACGGAATACTGGGTTTCGTGGATTCCACTCGGTGGTTATGTGAAAATGGCCGGGCTCGAGGAAGAAGGCATGGTGGGCGAGCTCGAAGGTGGAAAGGCGGCCGTCGCGATCGATCCGGAGCGGGCCTTCGACCGCAAGCCGCTGTGGGCGCGGATGGCGGTCATTCTCGCCGGCGTGACCATGAACGTCCTGCTCGCGTTCTTCATTTATGCCGGTCTCGCGGCGTTTTCAGGCGTCGCCGTCCGTTCGACGACTCAAGTCGACACTGTGCTCACGCATATGCTGCCGCCGGGCACCGAGGCCCTGGCCGGTCTGCAGCGCGGCGACCGGGTCATCCGGGTGAACGGCGACACGGTGAGATCCTGGACCGATCTGCAGACCCGTCTCCTCACTGCGGATTCGGTGGTGCGCTTGGACATCGCCGGCCGCCAGGAGCCGGTCACGGTGCGCCTGCCGGCGGATACGACCGCACGGGTACGACTAGTGAGCTGGGGGTTGCTGCCGCACGAACCGGCCCGCATTGGGCTGGTGCTCCCGGGCGAGCCGGCCGCCCGCGGGGGTCTCAAGACGGGCGATCTCGTGATTCGCGCGGCTGGCGACACGATTCGCTCCTGGAACGACTTGCTGCTCAAGCTCTGGTACAACCCGGCCAAGCCGGTGCCGCTGAGCGTGCTGCGCAGGGATCGCGTCGTGAATCTGACGGTGACGCCGCGCGCTCAGATCGACGACGACAGCACGTCCGCGCGGCCGCGACCGTTTGGCTTCATCGGCGCAGAGGGCGACTTCCCGGAGACCAGGGAGCGGTTGCCCATCGGGACGTCGATCCGCGTGGGCGCGCTCCAGACGGTGCGCCAGATCGGGGCCGTGGTCGCGAGCGTCAAACGCCTGGTGTTCGGCGAGGCATCCGTGAAGGA
>DASTDR010000695.1:0-16832 GCA_035710265.1 Gemmatimonadales bacterium
GACCTCAACATCGTCAACCAATCGAGCCCCACCGGCACGCAGTTCCTGCAGGCCGTGGGATGCGCCGAGGCGTGGCTCCGCTATCATCGCATCCACGACCTGAAAGAGAAGCCGATCCACGGGGACGAAGTCGTGTACTGCTCCGCGGGCGACGGCACGACGAGCGAAGGCGAATGGTGGGAAGCGCTGAACACCGCCAGCAACCTCAAGCTGCCGGTTCTGTTTCTCATCGAGGACAACAAGTACGCCATCTCGGTCCCGATCGAGGTCCAAACCGCCGGCGGGTCGGTGTCGAAGCTGGTCTCGACCTTCCCGAATCTGCTGGTCCAGGAAGTGGACGGCTGCGACCCGATCGCCTCCTATGGGGTGCTCAGCCGTGCGGCGGATTGGTGCCGCCAGCGCAAAGGGCCGGCGCTCGTGCATGCGCACGTCACCCGCCCCTACTCGCACTCCCTCTCGGACGACGAGATCCTGTACAAGCCGCCGCGCGAGCGCGAAGAAGAAGCCAAGCGCGATCCGGTCGCCGTATTCCCCAAACGGCTGGTCGAGGAAGGCGTCGCGACCGATTCGGAGATCGAGGCGATTCAGGCGCAGGTGGAAGAAGAGATCCAGGTGGCCGCGGACATGGCCCTGACCTCGCCGCAGCCCAAGCCGGAGTCCGCGCTGCAGTTCGTCTATTCGCCTGACGTGGACCCCACGTCGGAGCAGTTCGATACCGAAGACGATCCGCATTTCACGGGTGAGCCCACCACGATGGTGGACCTGCTCAATGCGTGCATGAAGGACGAGATGACACGCGACCCGCGCATCGTGGTGTTCGGCGAAGACGTGGCCGATGTGAGCCGCGAGCAATATCTCAAGGAAGTGAAGGGTAAGGGCGGCGTCTTCAAGGTGACCTGGGGGCTGCAGCGTCAGTTCGGCAGCGACCGCGTGTACAACTCCCCCCTCGCGGAAGCCAATATCGTGGGCCGCGCGGTCGGGCTCGCCACGCGCGGACTCAAGCCGGTCGTCGAGATCCAGTTCTTCGACTACATCTGGCCCGCCTACCACCAGATGAGAAACGAGCTGGCGACACTTCGCTGGCGCTCCAACAACACATTCAGCGCGCCCGTGGTGGTGCGGGTGACGTACGGCGGATACCTCAAGGGCGGGGCCGTCTACCACTCGCAGACGGGTGCGGTCGTGTTTACGTCCGTGCCCGGCGTGCGCGTCATTTGTCCTTCGACGGCGCTCGACGCCAACGGTCTCCTGCGCACGGCGATTCGCTGCGACGATCCGGTTCTCTTCCTTGAGCACAAGCACCTGTACCGCCAGACCTACAACAAAGCCCCCAATCCCGGCCCCAATTTCATGATCCCCTTCGGCAAGGCGCGTGTGGCGCGGGAGGGGACCGGCGTTACGCTCGTGACCTACGGGGCAGTGGTGCAGCGCGCGCTGGTCGCGGCAAAAGAGGTCGAGGAGAAGGACGGGATCAGCGTGGAAGTCATCGATCTGCGCTCGCTGTCGCCTGTGGATTGGGAAACGATCGAGGCCTCGGTCCGCAAAACCAACCGCGTCATCGTCGCGTACGAGGACGCCCACTCGTGGGGCTACGGCGCCGAGATCGCCGCGCGAATCGCGGATCAATGTTTCCCGTGGCTCGATGCGCCGGTGAAACGCGTCGCCTCGACCGACACGTTCGTGGGGTACGCCCCCGACCTGGAGGATTTCATCCTGCCTCAAGTGGAGGATCTCGCGCGGACCATGCGTGAGCTGCATGCGTTCTAGGCCGGCGCTCGTCTACAGCTTCCTGTTCTTCCTGTCGGGCGCCACCGGGCTGATCTACGAGCTCCTTTGGGTCCGAGTCCTGTATCAGTCGTTCGGCTCCACCATCCAATCCGTCACCACCGTCGTCGCCGCGTATATGGGGGGCTTGGGGCTAGGGGCGTGGGCCTTGGGGCGCGTCGCGGATCGCTCCCGTAATCCCGCCCGCCTCTACGGGTGGCTCGAAATCGCAATCGGCATCTTCGGGATCATTTCTCCGCTGGTGCTTGGCCTGGCGCACTGGATCTACCTCGGGACCGCGGGCGCGCTGTCGCTCGGCGGAGCGGCGAGCGTTGCGCTGCGGTTCGGCCTGGCGGCGCTCGTGTTGCTGATTCCCACGACGCTGATGGGCGGCACGTTGCCCATTTTGACCCGCGCGCTGATGGGCGACGATCGGGGCCTGCTCAAACCGTCGCTCGGCCGGCTCTACGGCCTGAACACGCTCGGCGCGATGACCGGCACGGCGCTGGCGGGATTCGTGCTGATCGAGTTCGTAGGCGTGCGCGCGTCGCTGTGGATGACGGCTGCGCTCAACCTTGCCATCGGCGTGGCGGCGATTCGACTCGGTCGCGCGACAACCGTGACGCAGGCAGCAAGTCCCGAATCGCTAATCCCGAATCCCGAATCCCGAGACCACCTCCACACCGTCGCTCTGATTCTGCTGGGCCTCACCGCTTTCGCCTCACTCCTGAATGAGATCGCGTGGACACGCGTGCTGGTGATGCTCGTGGGAGGCTCGACCTACGCGTTCACGCTGGTGCTGCTGGTTTTTCTGCTGGGCATCGGACTCGGGAGCATGCTGGTCGCGCGGCGCAGCATGCCTCGCGCGGACACGGCCGCCGGTGCCGCACTCGCGCAGGGAGTCACCGGGGCGGGCGCGGCCGCGTTGTTTTTGTTTTTCGGCATGCTGCCCTCCTACATCATTGCCGTGTTCCAGATTCCCAACATGAGCGCGGCCTCTCGTCTCGTGCTGATGGGCGTGGCCGTGGGCGCGGTGGTGTTGATCCCCGCGATCGGGATGGGGATGAGCTTCCCGCTGCTCACCGACCTCACGGCCCGCAGCCGCAAGGCGCGCGGCGCCGACGTTGGGGCGGCGTACGCACTGAACACCGCCGGGAGCATCCTGGGGGCCGTGCTCACGGGATTTGTGCTGGTCGTCGCGCTGGGAACGCAGGCCACGTTGCGCCTTGGGCTCGTGATCAACGGACTCGCGGCCCTGGCGCTGGCGGGGTTTGCCGCCCGTGGCATCGCTGAAGCCAGCGCGGACGACCGGCGGCTCCGAATGCGGGTGCTGGGGGCGGGAGTATTGGGTATGCTCGCGCTCGTTGCGGCAGTTGCGGCGCCGGGCTGGAGCACCCGCCTGATCGACCTCGGGCCGACGATCTACGCACGCCAGCGCATGGATCAGGCTGCGCGCGAGCGGTTTCTCGAGCATCGCGGCGCCCGACAACTGGCGTTCCAGGAAGGTCCGAATGCCACGGTCAGCGTCTGGGAGGGCGAGACCGGTCGGTCGTTGCGGGTGAACGGCAAGGTGGACGCCTCCGACCGCGGCGACATGGATACCCAGATCATGATCGGGCTCGCGCCGCTGGTTGCGTACCCACGGGCGCAGTCTGCGTTTCTGATTGGCCAGGGAACGGGAGTGACGACCAACGTCCTGGCCAGCATCCCGGGCATGCAGCGCGTGAAGGTCGTTGAGATCGAGCCTGCGGTCCTGGCGATGGACACCTTCTTTCTCGCGGTGAACGACCGCGTGCTCGCGCGGCCCAACGTCGAGGCGATCGTGGACGATGCGCGGAGTGCGCTGCAGCTCGACCGCTCCCGCTACGACGTGATCGTGTCCGAACCCTCGAACCCGTGGGTGGCGGGCATTGCGACGCTGTACACGCCCGAGTTTTTCCGCATCGCGAAATCGCGCCTCACGGACGATGGGATTTTCTGCCAGTGGATCCAGCTCTATCAGCTGCCGCTGCCGATTGTGGCCGGCATCGTCCGGAGCCTGCACGAGGTCTTCCCGCACGTGCACATATGGTTCGGTGGGACCTCGGATCTCGTCGTACTGGCGTCTGCGCGGCCGATCGTGTACGACCGGGAATGGATTGCCCGGATGCTGGGCGCGCGCGGCGAGCTGCATGCGCTCGGGCGCGAGTGGCTCAGCATCGATTCTCCAGATCAGTATTTCGGACGAATGTTGCTCGGCGACTCCGGTGTCGCGCGCCTGATCACGCACGCCACGTTCGAGCATACCGACGACCAGCCCCGGCTCGAATTCGTCGCGGCGCGCCGGTTCCTCGATCCTGGTGCGGCCGCCCATTCGGTGTTCGACTCGCTGATGCAGCTCGGCAGCCGCGCTGATGGCGCGTCCCCGTTCGATATGCTGCGCATTCTCGCGCTGCGCCGGGGCGATGCGGGCCTGCTGCCGTATCTCGAGGGGGCGCAGCGCGCGCAGCCCGACGTCGCGGACTGGAGCGTTCGCATGGCCGGTATTCGGCTCGCGCTGGGCGATTCAGCCCGCGCGGACTCGTTGCTCGAGCGCGCGCTCATCCATGGCCCCCGCGCGGACGCGCTCACGATGCGCGGGCTGCTGGCCGCTGTTCGCAGCCGGCCGCTGGCGAGCATGCGGCTGCGCGAAGCGTTGGCGGCCGGCGGCGACACGGCGCAGATCCAGGCCGCCCTCGCGCTGATCGCCGCGCGCGCCGAGCGCTGGGATGAGGCGGCACGCGAGGCACGCAGCGCGCTCGGCGCCGCGCGCGGAACGTTCCGGCATCCCTACCCCGGCGAGTTTCTCAGCCAGGCGTTGGGCCAGATCGCGATCGACGCGCCCCCGGCATTGGCGGACAGCGTGTTGAGCTACGCCGTGGAGCGGCGACCAGGCTCGGCGCGCTACCGCGAGCTGGCGGCGGTGGCGGCGCTCCGAGCCGGCCGGTGCGAACACGCGGCCGCAGGTTTTGTCGAGCTACTCGATTTTGCGATGGAACGGGCGAACGGACCGGCGCTGGTGCGGGATTGTTGGTCCGGGCAGGGGTTTACGAGGACGGAGACCCCCCCGCCCCCCCCGCCCCCCTCGAGCCGCGGGGCTGGGGAGCCACAGGGGACGGAGGTGCCCCGTTGAGGACATCGCGGATTTCTCCCGCGGCGGCGATGGCATGATCCACGTCTCGTGAGAGCGCGCGCGCCTGCTGTGTGGCGTGCGTCAGGTCGCTGAGGACCGCCGCCACTCCCGCCGAGCGCAGCCGCAGCAAGTCGAACCGCACATTCTGCATCGCTAGTACGCACGATTCGATCTGCTCCTCCACCCGTCTCCGGCGGCTGAGCAGATCGCTCAACGCCTGGCGTTGCCGCTCGAGCAGGCTCAGCTGGCGCTCGCGCTCGGTGCCTTCCTCATGATTCTTGACGGCTTCGATGCGAGCGTCGATCCGAGCGACCGCCCCTTCATCCACGTCGGCGCTCATGCCATGCAGCATGCGCGCGAGATCCTCGGCGCGTTTCATGAGGGCGTCGACCGTGACGATGACGTCCGGAAGCAGCTTCCGCTCCGACGGCGGCACGCGCTCCATGATCTTCAGGATGGCCTCGCGGTCGTTGCGGGCCAGTCGAATGGTATCCACCTGGCGGCCGAACTCGTCGGCCTCCGGCGCCGGGAGGTTGCGCCGGGCCCCGGCGAATCCAGGTGACAGCTGCGCGTCGGGGGCCGCGGGCCGGTTGAGCACATCGCGCCAGGAGTAACCGGTCTGCCACAGCTTCATGTATTGCGGAAGTAGCCCGAAACCACCCCACATGGCTGTGGGCCAAATGGACCAGCCAAGTCCGCCGCCGGTGATCACATCGATGACCATCAATCCGCCGCACACCGACGCCCATGACACGAAGCTGTCACGGAACTTCGCCACCATCTTGGGCTCGCCGCTGGGCGTCAGGTCCGACTTCGGATCCCGTTTCGGCGGACGCGTCGAGCGACGACGCTCGGGCGCCCGGCTGCCCGCCCCTCCCCCGGTCATCCGGGCGGGGGACTGGCCCAGGCGCGATTCGGCGCGTGTCCCGCCTCCGCTGGTCCGCCGCGATGGGCGATACGGGGGGGCGCTGCGCGATTCGAGCGCGCGGCGCAGTGCATCGGCGGTGGGCCAGCGGGCCTCAGGTTCTTTCTCCAGCGAACGCATCACGCACGACGCGAGATCTTCGGGACACGTGGGTGAACGTTCGAGCAGATTTGGGGCCTGTTCCGTGATCTGCTTGAGAAGGATGCCCGGCACGGTGGGCGCCGAGAACGGAAGCTCTCCCGCGAGCATCTGATAGCCCACCACACCCAAACTGTAGATGTCGGAGCGCCCGTCGATCTCTCGATCGCCTGCGGCCTGCTCCGGACTCATGTAGTGAGGCGTCCCAATCGCGACGCCCGTGGCCGTGAGCGTACCGGGCCCCGTGGTCGACGTGAGCGCCTTGGCGATGCCGAAGTCCGTCAGGACCGTGCGGCCGCGGCTGCCTTCGAGCAGGATGTTATCGGGTTTGACGTCACGGTGGATGATGCCGAGCGCGTGCCCGGCGCCGAGCGCGTCGGCTGTCTCCATCATGACGCGGCGCGCTTCCTCAGGTGGCAGGCGCTCGCGGCGCTTCAAGCGCGCCGCGAGCGATTCACCATCCACATACGCCATCACGAAATAGACGAGTCCTTCGGGACCTTCGCCTACGGAGTGGATCGGCACGATGTGCGGGTGGGACAGCCGCGCCGCCGTTTCCGCCTCCCGGAGAAATCGCGTGCGGATTTCTTCGCGGAACGCGAGCTCGGGCGGAAGGACCTTGACGGCCACCTTCCGCTTGAGCCGCTCGTCGCGAGCGTGGTACACCACGCCCATCCCGCCGCGGCCTATCTCCCCTCCGAGGGTGAACGAGGAGCCAAGGGCCTGACTAAGCCGCTGCGCCAACAGGTCGGTCATGCCGTTTTACAATCCATTCGAGGACAAAAAGATACTCGTCGAGCGTCTAGTTGGCAGCAGCGCCGCCGCTTTGGCGGCGTTGGCGGAACGGTCCTGCCGCTACGAACGTTCTTGCTGGCATGGACGGTGCACTGAGGCCCACGCAGTCGTCTATGAATTCCACGAACGGAGCCACCATGTCAGACCGGATGACCCTGCCCGTACTGCCGTTGCGGGATGCCGTGCTGTTTCCCGGCGTCGCGTCGCCGATCGGTGCCGGCAGGCCCGCGACATTGCGCGCCATAGAGGCCGCTTTGAAACACGCTGATCGCAAGGTCTTCGCGGTCGCTCAAAAAGAAAATGTCGACCAGGTCTCGCCTGGCGTGCTCTACACGACGGGTACGATCGCGCGGATCAGCCAGGTTCAACGCAATCTCGGCGGCGTCCAGCTCATCCTCCATGGTGAGTCCCGAGGGACGGCTGTCCATTATGCGGAGACCACCGGCTACCTCGAGGCGACGGTCCGTGAGACGGCGGATCTGCCCCCGCTCAATGAGAGGGATGCAGCCTTCGTAGCGTTGCATCGCGAAGTACGGGAGCGCGCGGGCGAGCTCGGACAGAAGTCCGGCCTGCCGACCGACGTGGTGCAGCAAGTGCTTCAGGGGGTGAGTGATCCGGGGGCCCTCGCCGATCTCGTGGCCGGCCATCTGGACATCCAATCGCTCGAGCGCCAGCAGCTCCTCGAGACGCTCGCGGTGGAGGACCGCCTGCGCCGGGTCCTCGTGCACATCCAGCGGCAGATTGCCGTCCTCGATGCGCAGGAAGACATCAAGTCGCAGGTACAGGAAGAGCTGGGCGAGCGCCAGCGCGAGATGCTGCTGCGCGAGCAGATGAAGGCGATTCGCAAAGAGCTTGGAGAAGAAGGAGAGGCTGCCGAGGCCGACGATCTCAAGAAGCGCCTCGACGCGCTCGATCTTCCTGAGGGTGCGCGCAAGGAAGTCGACCGGGAATTAGCCCGCCTCGAGCGCGCCGGCCGCGAATCGATGGAAGCGCAGGTGATTCGCACATACCTGGAGACCGTCGCCGAGCTGCCCTGGAACAAGCGAGCCGAGGAATCGCTCGACTTGAAGCGCGCGGCGCAGATCCTCGAGGAGGATCACTACGGACTCCAGGACGTGAAGGACCAGGTGCTCGAGTTTCTCGCCGTCCGGCAGCTGCGCCAGCGCCAGCCCAAGGAAGACGCGCCGGGGAATGAAGATGACCGCGCCGCGCGCGCGCCCACGCTGTTGTTCGTCGGACCGCCGGGCGTCGGCAAGACGTCGATCGCGAAGTCGATCGCCCGCGCGATGGGCCGGCCGTACGTGCGGATTTCACTGGGTGGGGCTCGTGATGAAGCGGATATCCGCGGTCACCGCCGTACTTATGTCGGCGCGATGCCGGGCCGGATCATTCAGGGCATGAAGCAGGCGGGTGCCAAGAACCCGATCTTCCTGCTCGACGAAGTCGACAAACTCGGCGTGTCGTTCCAGGGGGATCCGGCCGCAGCACTGCTGGAAGTGCTGGATCCGGCCCAGAACGACTCATTTACGGACCACTATCTGGGCGTTCCGTTCGATCTGTCCGAGGTGCTGTTCATCGCAACGGCAAACTTCATTCAGAACATTCCCGGTCCGCTACTCGACCGGCTGGAAACGGTGAACTTTGCGGGCTACACCGAGCGCGAGAAGCTCGAAATCGCCAAGCGCTATCTCGTGCCCCGGCAGCTGCGCGAGAACGGCTTGCTGTCCGAGCAGCTCTCGCTCAACGACGAGGCGCTGAGCGAGATCATCGCGAGCTACACGCGCGAAGCCGGTGTCCGCCAGCTCGAGCGGGAAATCGGCAAGCTGGGGCGCAAGGTTGCCCGCAAGATTGCCGACGGTGTTGCGGAAAAGATTACGGTCGCCGCCAAGGACGTTCCGGATCTCATTGGCCGCCCCAAAGTCCATCCTGAGCGCATGGCCCGGGAGGACCAGGTCGGCGTGTCGACCGGGATGTACTACACGCCGGTCGGCGGTGACATCATGTTCGTCGAAGCGAGCGTGATGCACGGGAAAGGCGATCTCGTGCTCACGGGCCAGCTGGGCGACGTCATGAAGGAGTCCGCCCGCGCCGCGCTGACGTACGCCAAGTCACACGCGGAATTGCTGGGCATTCCGGACGGGGCGTTCGTGGACACGGACATTCACGTCCACGTGCCGGCGGGGGCCATTCCCAAGGACGGTCCGTCAGCCGGTATCACGATGGCGACCGCGCTGGTATCCGCGCTCTCGAGGCGGCCCGCGCGTCACGACATCGCCATGACAGGCGAGATTACCCTGCGCGGCCGCGTGCTGCCGATCGGTGGCGTCAAGGAGAAAGTACTCGGCGCCGTACGGGCGGGCATTACCTCGGTGATCTTGCCGAAGGAAAACGAGCGCGATCTCGAGGAGCTGCCGGAAGACGTCCGCAAGACTCTGGACGTCCATCTGGTGGAGGAATTGGGTGACGTGCTGAGTCTGGCGCTGCGTGGAGCCCGGTTCGAAGCCGGCCACCTGATCTTCGAGACGGAAGCGCCGGTGCTAGCCCGCGCTCACGCCGGCAACCACTAAATCGACGGCCGCATCGCGCCACCGCTCGCGCAGCGCCGGCTCATCGGCGCCGAGCGGTGGCGCGCTGGCGGCGACGATCGATTCCATGTTCAGGTAGCCCACCATCAGCACGAGGGCTTGGGCGGCGGTCAGGTGCGGATCGAGATCGTCCCGCACTTGGCCCAGCCCCTGGCCTTCGGCGAGCAACACCACCAGACGCTTGATCGCCGGGGCAACCGAGGCCCCGCGGCCGAGCAGCGCCACGAGCTGGGGGTGCCGTGCGAGGAACTCAAACTGGGCCTGGAGCGCTACGCGCAGGCGCTCGAGCGGAGCCCCCTGCGGGAGCGGGAGACTGGCCAGCGCCTGCTCGAGCTCGGCGCCGGCATCGGCAACAACCGACTGAAAAAGGCCGCCCTTGGAGTGGTAGTAGTAGAACAGGAGCTGCTTGTTCACTCCGGCCCGGCGGGCGATTTGATCGACACGCGCGCCCGCGAACCCGCGTCGAGCGAACTCTTCGCGGGCCGCGGCCACGATGCGTAAGGCTCGGTCATTGCTGAGCTTAGGTGGCAAGCCCCGATTCCGTCAACCGTTTGGTTGAGAGAATCTAAGGTCCTTCACTCGGCGCCGCCACTGCTCGAGTGCTCGGCTTCGGTCCGGCGGGCCAGGAAACCGCCAAGTCGTTCCAGTTGAGGATCGTGTTGAACACCAAGGCGAAGCTGCCTTGCGTCTCCCAGCGCCAGAACGGGCGGATCGCAAACAGGACGATGTGTCCCTGACCGACCGGCGCGTCCAGCACAGCCGGCCGTCCCGCGAGCTCCTCTCCGTTCACCAGCAGGCCCGATAGTCTGAGCGAATCGCGTTTTTGGTGGAAGCTCATGACGACGCGCGGGCGCGCGCGCGCCTGGGCCGCCGTCAGGTCGGGATCCTGGTCCTCGGGAACTTCAGTGCTCGTATCGACCTGAAAGAGCGGTATCTGATTGAAGTAGACAGCCAGCGTGTCCGGATAGCCGTAGGCGATCGGACTGCGGGCGTCCTTCAAGACGGCTCGATAGATCCCGCCTGACGCCCGCAGCTGACGCGCCGGCACGATGTCCACGCCCCGAGTCACGCCGAAATCGGTGAACACGCCCGAGGTCCCACCCTCTGTGATCAAGACCCCGCCCGCAGCGACCCACTGACTGAGCGCGGTCAGGCCTTCGAGACCAATTCCCGGTCGCACGTCGTCCGTCGAGTCGAGGCCGCCGAGGTTCGGGGTCTCCGGCGTGCGGCGCCACGGAATCGGTGGGCCGTTCATCGGCTGGCCGTTCACGATTGCCTGTGCGTTGTTCGACACGTATGGGAAAACGATCACGTTGAAGCGCTTCAGCAACTCGCGGTCCTTGAGCTGCTGCACGTTCATATAGGTGTACGGCACGCCCAGGACGTCGAACGCATAGCGCACCCAGCCTTCATTCTGAGTGTTGAGCCAGGAGTGCACGAGCGCGATCTTCGGCAAGTCGAGCTCGTGCCGCGCCACGCGAGGGGTCGCCCGCACGCCGACGACGCTCAAGCCGAGAGACTCAGCGGCTTGGGTCAGCCGGTTGACATCGCGCACCGCATTGAGCTCGATGATCGTCGTCCCGCGTCCCCACTGCCGCCCGTCCATGTTGAACGTATCCTCGCTCGCAAACATCCGAACGTCGTTCAACGCGAGCCGGAACTGGATCAAACCGGACTCGGTGGTCGGCGCGATCAGATACGCGCCGGCCCCCTTGGCCCCGGATACCGAGCCCGTGACCTTTGCATCATTCGTCATCAACGTGAGCGGAGCGTGCAGCACGGCAGTATCGGTGATCGGCCGCAGCGCCACGTTGCGCACGTACTGCAGCGTCCACCCCGTGTCATCGTACGGACGCGGATCGTCGGCGCCGTAGTCCTGTCTGCTGAAATAACTTTTCGCCAGCGGGCCATACGGTTGATCGAGCCGCACGATGTAGTCGCCCGCCGCGACGTCGCCGCCGCCCGCCTTGAATGCGCGACTAGCGCGGTGCACGTCGAGTCCGTGGAAGCGGAGCAGGTTGACGAGGTTCGCAGCTTCCACCGGTCGCGCCTGATTGGCCGGAATCTGGAATGCGTTCGGACCATCCTTCACGCGGCCCCGCTCGATTGCCCGCACTCCCTTGCGATAGAACTGGTCGAGATAGCGATGCCCGTTCCGCGCCATGTAATTGAGCGCGATGAGCAACGCAGACTGCTGATAATTGATGTTGTTCCGGATGCACCAGCGCACGCCGTTGATCGGCGGGTTGGGCCGGAACCATTGGACTGAGGTGCGAGACGCCGGCAACTGAACGGTGTGGCAGTCCGCCCCGCGCGACGTATACGTCTCATAGAAGCGGCCGATCGAATTATGACCGTTGGCCACCCAGAACATGTAGTTCGGGGTCCAGCCGTCGTAAAAATCGTGTGTCCACACGCCCGGCAGGCCGCGCTTGGTCAGCTCGGTGATCTCCTGAAAGGCGAGCTCGTGCCACTCGGTGATGACGATGGGATCGAGCTCCCGGTTGTACGGACCTGTCCCGGTGGACGTATAGAGGAAAGGCACTGACTCATGGAGGTCGTGCAGCACCGTGGGGTGCCAGTCGAAGAACGCTTTCATCATCCTCCGGGTCAGCACCTGCGACATCACGATGCCGTCCCGGTTGTTGTCGTGCGCCGTGTACTTCCCCCAGTAGACCAGATTGGGGCCGATGTTCTTGTTGGCTTTGCGGTACCGGTAGATGTCGACCTGCCTGTCTCGGCCGTCTACTTCGGTCACGGGCGTGATCAGTGTGATGATGCTGTCGCGAATCTGCCGGATGAATGGCGTGTCCTCGACGGCCAGCCGGTACGCCAACTCCATCAGCATCTCAGGCGATCCTGTCTCCGGGGAGTGAATCGACCCGGAGGCATAGTAAATCGGCTTCCCAGCCGCGATCAGGCGCTGCGCCGAGTCGCTCGACAGCCCGCGCGGGTCAGCGAGTGCCGCGGTGATGGCGCGATACTGTTCGAGCCGCTCGATGGTCGCCGAGTCGGCAATGGCCGCGATGATCATCGGCCGGCCTTCATCGCTCGGTCCCAGGTCGAATACCTTCACCCGGGGTGACGCCTCATCCAGGGCCCGGAAGTAGCGTGTGATGTCGGCGACGTAGGACAGCTTCCCCACCGTGCCCGGAACGTAGCCCAGCACCTTGAACGGCGTTGGCACTCTGGCATCCGCAGGCAGGTGATCGGTGAGCTCCGTGTTGAAGCGGGGCTCGGTGGTGAGCTCTCGAATCTTCGCCGTGTACGCGGAGTCTATGGCCTGCGGAGACTGAAGCGCGAGTCCGGCGACGGTGACGACGGCGGCGAGTACCATGCGACGTTCTCCGGTATGCGGGACAAACCTTCCTCGAGGAAATCGAGCAGCAACTTGTTCACGCGCTCAGCGGACTCCTCGTGCGTGTTGTGACCCGACCGCGCGACGACGACTAGCTCACTCCGCTGCAGCTCGCGTGAGAACCGCGCGCCGTCGCGCATCGGGATCCAGCGATCGCCGTCACCCCACACGAGGAGCGTCGGCGCCTGGACCCGACGCAGGTGTCCGCCGAGACTGTCGAACCTGAACTCGCGGAGCACACCTCGCAAGGCGCGTCCGAACCCCTTCTGCGGCACCGGCGCATAGTACTGATCGATATCGCCTTCGGTCACCCTGGCCGGGTCGGAATAGGTCGAGCGCAAAATCCGCTCGGTGAACCAGCGGCCGCGAAACGTCATGGCGACCGCGCCGACGAACGGCCAGCGCGCGACTCTTAAAGCACCGGGCCAGCGTATGCCGTACCCCGCCGCGCCGATCAGGACCAACCCACGCACCCGATCGGGATGCGCGAGTGCGACCTCGGCGGCGATCTCACCGCCCATCGAGTGTCCGACGAGCACCGCGCTCGCGATGCCGAGCGAGTCGAGCAGCGCGACCACGAGTCGCACGTAATCGGTATTGCGATAACCGTGCGCCGGCTGATCGGAGAATCCGAACCCGCGGTTGTCGAACGCGACGACGCGATATCCGGCCCCGAGCACCGGTGGCAGCGTGTGCCGCCAGGTATACAGCGACGCGCCGATGCCATGGATGAAAACGACGGGCGTCCCGCTGCCCGAATCGATGAGTCGCAGCCGCGAGCCGTCGATCGCGCGGTACTGCGCGCGGTATGGCGAGCCGGCGGGGTACCGTTCGGCTTCGGGAATCGGGCGCGCGCGGCACGCGCCAGCGGCTGCAGCCAGTCCGATCAGTGCCGCGAGTCTGTTCACGAGATCGTTTGAAGCGCGCGCCGCGCCAGCATCACGATGAGCGGATGGGACGTCCACAGACCGGCGATTGCTTCGCCCTCACCGGAAGTCACGATGAGCTGTGTTTCATCGACGACCACAATCGTCGCGTGCGGCGCGTCTGCTCCCGCACCAGCAAGCCAGGCCGGAGGCTCGGGCGGCAGGTCACCCCGCATGCGCACACGCATGTCTGCACGCTCGGCTGCACGACGCCACGCCGGCAGAGTCGGCCGCCACAATTCAGGAGCCACGACTCCTTCTACCCGCCGCTCGGCACGCGCGACGAGCTGCATCACGAGGTTCGCGACGGATCGAGCGCCGCCCACCTCTCTGGTCACGGGATCTCCGGGGCGCCCGAGCCCCTTCAGCTCGCGACCCAGGCGATCGAGGGCCTCTCCTTGAAGCGCGGCCAGCTGGGCCAGCAGCGCGTGGGGATCGATGGGCCGGTAGCGAGCCGGCCGCACGGTGGGAGGGGTGCGCGTGGCGGCACCGCGGGTGACCAGCCCTTCGAGCGCACCATAGGCGTTGGCACGAGCCAGGCGTGCGCCCCGGGCGACGGCATAGCCTGTCGATGGTCCAAGCCGTAGCAGAGTGGCGTAGACCAGCGACTCGGTTGGAGTAAACCCGAAGGGAGTTAAATCGAGAGCCATTGTAGTAGCAGATACTACTACTTATGAACATCGTTTGCTACTCAGACGACGTTGAGCGGAATCCCCAGCAGGCGCGCGATGAGGGCGAGGCGAAACGTGACGTCGGTCTGCCGCTGCGCGGGGCTCTTACCGGGCCCCTCGAGCGGGAAGTAGTGAGACACGGCGGGGTTTTCGGACTTGGGCATGACCCGCAGCCCCGACGGTGACCAGATTCCGTGCTCGTCGGTCTCGCTAAACAGGCGCGCCAGGACTTTGACCGCCGGCGGCACCTGCCGCACGATGCCCAGGCGGGCGAGCAGCTCCAGCCAGTAGAGAGCGAACGGAACGTCATCGACCCGACCTTGAGCGTCGGCCTGCATCGGTTCGCCCAGAATCTCGAACATGGGCGGCAGCAGCTTCTTCCCCGCCAAAATGTAGAACTCGCGCCGGGACGTCGGAGTCGAGAAGTACGCCGCCAGACGTTCGAGGAAGCCCGCCCGCTCGCGCTGGACGGCCGGCATGAAGGCGAGCATTTCGACGGAAAAGATCGTTGGCGCATAGGTCAGCGGGTCGAGCACCGTCTTGCCCTGAGCCTTCTTGAAAGGCTTCAGGGCCAGCTCGCTGCGCAGGTACGTCGAGATGTCGCTCGCGATGCGGTGCGCCGCGCCGCGCAGTCGGGGATCGTCCTGATGCGCGCCACGCGCGAGTGCCGCCGCGGCCGCTTGAGCGCCCATGCTTCGCGCCCACAGCCCCAGTCCTGGATCTGCCTTGGCCGGACGCTGAAATTCGACCAGCAAAACAGGATCGTCGTCGCGCGAGAGCAGCCGGAACAGGAACCGGTCCGCAAACCGGAACGGTTTTGCATCGCCCGGCCAGCCGAGCTCCAACAAGCGCCGATACTGAAAAATCGTCCCGGTTTCCTTCCAGCCCATCGCTTTGGACGCATCAGGCGCGAGCAGGTTGGCGCCCCACAGTCCCGTTTCCTTTTGCTTACGCACGATGGCCAGCGCTTCCTTGTAATGCAGAACTTCCTCGCGCAGCGCGGCCACACGCTCGGAATCGCGTGCGGGCTCCGGGACAACCTCCATGAGCGCCCGGTACTGAATGGGGGGGCTGGCCGCCTCATAGAGCCACGACAGGGGCACTGTATGTGTGGAAGGAATCTCCAACCGCCGCTCCAGAGCTAGGAGGATCGCGGGGCGCTGGCGCGCGGGCGCGCAGGGACCAGAAGCCAAAAAGCGGGGGCAAACTATCCCGCCCCCGCCCAATAGGCAATCGCTGCTGAGTAACCCCTTGTGACTACGAGCGTTCCGAAGCTCGATCTAGCGTGCAAATTCCTGCATCAGGGCTGCGGACGTTGGAACTCGGACGAGGGAAGCCAGCGCGGCATGCGAGGGTCGTTCGCAATCGCGCGCGCGACGCGTACGGTCACCCGTACCTCCTGGGCCATCCCGGCGTACCGAAATGTCGGCTGGTACTCATCGCTCGGCTGATGGTAGCGCTCCCGATTGTACAGGTTCTCCTGTTCTTCACCCCACCCCTTCGGCTTGCCGACGAAATCGTCTCCCGCATAAATCGACAACGCCGGCACGCCTGCGCGCGCAAATGGAAAATGATCGGATCGGAAGAACGAACCGCGGATATCCGGCTCTACTACGACGACGAGCGATTCGGCGCGCGCCGCAGTCTCGAACACCGGACCGAGTGTCGAGCGGTCGCCGCCGCGTGCACCGATGTCGCGCGTCAGCCCGCGCACGTTCGCGACGTCGAGATTGAGCACCGCGGCGGTCTTTGCCAGCGCGATCAAGGGACGCTGCACGTATCCCTCACTGCCGAGCAGTCCGCTCTCTTCGGCCGTCGTCGCCACAAACACGATCGAGCGCGCCGTTCGGGGCAGCTGCGTAAGCGCTTTCGCGACGCCGAGCGTCGCCGCAAGGCCGGAGGCGTTGTCCTCGGCACCGTTGTAGATCGAATCACCCCGGATGGCCGGGCCGATGCCCTTATGATCCCAGTGCGAGGTAATCAGCACCGCCTCCGCAGCCCGTCGTGCATCCCGGCCCGGCAAACGCGCCACGACGTTTTCGGAGTTGACCCGCCTCAGTGCCGAATGCACCCGCACCGAGGCCTGTACACCCGTCGCCACCGGTCGGAAATCGCGGCGCGCCGCCGAGCTCGTGAGTGAGTCGAGATTGAACCCCGCCTTGGTGAGTGCGGAGCGGGCGCTCCCCTCGGTGACCCAGCCGGCAAATGCAAGGCTCGGTGACTGTGGCTGGTCGAGCTTGAACTGCTCGACCGTCCATGAGCCGCGCACCACCTCCCACGGGTATGTCGCGCTTTCGGTAGTGTGAATTAGAATCGCCCCGGCGGCTCCCTGGCGCGCGGCTTCTTCCAGCTTGTAGGTCCAGCGGCCGTAGTAGGTCAGGATCTTGCCGAGAAAAACTGTCGAGTCTACGAGTCCCGGATCATTGACCAGCATCAACAGGACTTTGCCCCGCAGGTCCACGCCCTTGTAGTCGTCCCACTGCCATTCGGGCGCGCGCGTCCCGTACCCAACGAAGACG
>DASTDR010000696.1:0-3279 GCA_035710265.1 Gemmatimonadales bacterium
TCCTGCGCGCGAAGGCCAAGGAGTACGGGTACCGGACGGATCGCATCGCGATCTCCGGCGCCTCGTCGGGCGCGCATCTTGCCGCGCTCGTCGGCGTGACCAACGGCAACAAGGAACTCGAGGGGACCCTTGGCAATTACCTGAAGGAGTCGTCCGATGTCCAGGCGATCCTCGACTACTTCGGTGCGTCGAACCTGACGACGATCCTCCCGCAGTCCACGCCGTTCGGCCTCAACCTGCGGAAACCCGCGTTGGATCTTCTCCTTGGCGGGCAGCCCGAAGACGCCAGCATCAAGCCGCTGGCCGAGCTCGCCAGCCCGGTCAAGCACGTGGACAAGGGCGATCCGCCGCTGCTCCTGTTCCATGGCGATCAGGATCCGCAGATGCCGATCAACCAGGCGCACGAGCTGCACGCCGCATACAAGAAGACAGGACTCGACGTTGCCTTCACCGTCGTCCACGGGGCGGCGCACGGCGGCAACCAGTTCTTCGCGCCGGACAACCTTCAGCAGGCGCTCGCGTTCCTGAATCGCACGATCGGAAAGTAAGAGGCTCGAATCCCGCCGTCCTCGACTCTCACGCACCTGGAGTGCTCCAGGCCGACGTGCCGCCACGTCGCCGACTGTTTCGTCAGGCAGAACCTGTGCCCGGTCTGCGGGGCCCCGTTTCTTGCGCGTTACGACCTGGCCGCCGCGCGCCGGACGCTGACGCGCGGCGCGCTCGCGGCTCGCACGCACTCGATGTGGCGCTACGGGGAGGTTCTCCCGCGAGCACATCCCGTCACCCTCGGCGAAGGGATGACGCCGCTCGTCCAGACGCGCCGCCTCGGCGCGTACCTCGGTCTCGATAGGCTCTACGTGAAGGACGAGGGGCAGAACCCCACGGCGTCGTTCAAGGCGCGTGGCCTGTCGGCCGCGGTCAGCATGGCCAGGGCTCTCGAAGTCGAGACCATCGCGCTTCCAAGCGCTGGAAACGCCGGCGCCGCGGCCGCGGCGTACGCCGCCCAGGCGGCCCTCTCGTGCGTCGTCGCGATGCCCGCCGACACGCCCGCTGCAATCGTGCTCGAGACGCGCGCGTTCGGCGCGGACGTGCATCTCATCGACGGCCTGATATCCGATTGCGGGACCTTCATCGCCGAACGGGCGACGGCGAACGGATGGTTTGAAGTCTCGACGTTGAAGGAGCCCTATCGCATCGAAGGCAAGAAGACGATGGGGTACGAGTTGTGGGAACAGTTCGAGGGTACGCTCCCCGACGTGATCGTGTATCCCACCGGCGGCGGAGTCGGCCTCATCGGGATGTGGAAGGCGTTCGACGAGCTGGAGACGATGGGCCTCGTGGACGGCCGGCGGCCACGCATGATCGCGGCGCAGGCCGAGGGCTGCGCGCCGATCGTGCGAGCGTTCGCGCGGCGCGCGGACGTGTCGGAACGATGGGAGCAGGCGACGACAGTCGCGGCGGGACTGCGCGTGCCCAAGCCTCTCGGCGATTTCCTGATTCTTGCCGACATCTATGCCAGCGGCGGGGAAGCTGTATCGGCGAGCGACGACGCGTTGATGGCGGCGTGCCGCGATCTGGCTCGCCTCGAGGGCATTCTGGCGGCGCCCGAGTCGGGCGCAGGGCTGGTCGCAATACGGAAGCTCGTCGAGCAGGCCAAGATCCGGCAGGACGAATCCGTCGTCCTCTTCAACACTGGCAGCGGATACAAGTACCTCGAGGCGTGGCAGATGGGGGAGACACAATGAGCGTGAGCTTTCAGTCGCTTCGGCCGATGCTGCGAACCAGGGACCTGCACGCGACGGTGACATTCTGGACGGATTGCCTGGGGTTCGACTGCAAGGGCTTGAGCGAGGAAGACGGCTGGGCCTCGCTCTGCCGCGACCACGTGAGTGTGATGATCGCCACGCCGAACGCCCACGTCCCATTCGAGACCCCGACTTTCACCGGGTCCTTCTACTTCGACGTCGACAACGTGACCGAGCTGTGGGCTGACCTGAAGGACCGTGTGAGAATCGCGTACCCGATGGAGGACTTCGAGTACGGCATGCGGGAGTTTGCGATCTACGACAACAACGGCTACATGCTGCAGTTTGGTGCCCCCGCCCGTTCGTGACGCCGCAGGCGCGACTCCGTCTCAAGCCAGACTGGCGTCAGTGAGCCGTTGTACTTCTCCGCCGGTCAGTGTCAGCGTCGCTAGCTGGACGAGCTCCGCGAGCTGCGCCACCGTCCGTGCGCTGGCTATTGGCGCGGCGACGGTTGGTTGTGACAGGAGCCACGCAAGCGACACAGCGGCCACAGATACCTTGTGTGCGGCTGCCACGTCGTCCAGGACGCCGAGGACGCGCCGTCCGCGGGCGTCGAGATAGGCGCGTGCGCCTTCGGCCCGAACGCTCTCGACTGTGACGCCGGGCCGGTACTTGCCCGCCAGGAATCCCTGCGCGAGGGCGAAGTAGGGAAGGCACGCCAGATCCTCCCGCCTGCAGAGTTCGACAAGAGGGCCCTCGTAGTCGGCTCGATGCACCAGGTTGTAGTGCGGCTGCAGCGCGACGTATCGCGACAAACCGTCGCGGGTCGAGATCGCGAGCGCTTCCGACAGACGAGGCGCCGTAAAGTTGGACGCTGCGATGTAGCGCACCTTACCCTCGCGGACGAGGCCGTCGAAGGCGCGGAGCGTCTCCTCGATCGGTGTGTTCGGATCGTCCGCGTGCGCGTAGTACAGGTCGATCCGGTCGCTGTGGAGACGGCGAAGCGATGCCTCTGCGGCGGCCCGGATCGTTTTGGGCGACAGCCCATTCAGGCCGGGAGCCCGGCCGACCTTGGTCGCGACAATGACGCGATTGCGGGCGCCGCGCGCCGCCATCCAGCGGCCGATGATCGTTTCCGACTCGCCGCCGCGATGGCCCGGCACCCAGAAGGAATAGGAGTCCGCCGTGTCGATGAAGTTGCCGCCCGCCGCGGCGTATGCATCGAGCACGGCAAACGACTCCTGCTCGCTCGCGCTCCATCCGAAGACGTTCCCACCGAGGCAGAGCGGGAAGACGTCCAGATCCGTTCGTCCAAGGCGCGCCATGGTTAAATGGGGTCGGGAGTCATTTTTCCAGAGTGTCCCCGAAAAATGACTCCCGACCCCATTTCAATCGATTCTCGAGAATCTGATCGGGTGAAAAGCCCGCGAGCCTGAGATGCTGTGCGGCGGACGGCGGCAGGGCGGCCGCAGGGACCAGGCCGACGATTTCGCTCTCCAGCACGCGAACTCCGTGATGTTCCGCCTCCCGCTGA